>JBBQAZ010000006.1:0-32428 GCA_038316995.1 Saccharimonadales bacterium (SeqCode)
CTCCATTTCACTTACTCGCTCTTGTGAAAAACCCCTATCCGAGTACTCGGCTGCTTCTGTTGCGCCAAGCCAAGTCGCACCACCAAGGGTTGCTGTGGCTGCTAACATTTCTGCGCGTGCTCGCCAGGTTCCGCGTTCTGCCATGAAATCTCCTGTTCCCCACGCCCATTATTATTTTATAAACCTGATTATAGCATCTGTAGCTTTGGTTCATTATATTTTTGAGACAGTGAAGATTACCCTGCCTACCACTCTTAATAAAGTCTTGCGATTGAGGTCACAGATGCTGTTTCGGCGCGAAGTGTAAACTCACCGAGCCCAAGGTGAACAAGTTCCTGGTCTTTAAATAAAGTTTTTTCCTTATCTGACCAGCCGCCTTCAGGGCCAACTAGCAGTCCAACTGGTCTTTCTGATTGTTTGTAGCCTTCTTCACCCTGCTGGCATACAACCAGGTTTACGCTGTCTTTATAGTCTGAGATTGCTGTCTGGAGTAGCATGGGTTCACGCACCGTTGGAATATCGCTTCTGCCGCATTGCTCTGCTGCTTCTATAATAATTTTATGAGCTCGTTCAGTGTCAAAGCTAGTTTTTTCTGAACGCTCGGTCAAAAGTGGCACAAAATGCGACACTCCTAGCTCTGTGCATTTTTGAATCACCCAATCATTTTTATCTTTTTTGAGAAGCGACCAGAATAAGTAGATGTTTTTCTCTGGCACAACGCGGTTAAGATCCGTCACGTGTTTTAAATGCGTTCCACCTGGTTCAAATTTTGTAATCTGATAGAGTCTATCGTGGTCTTTTCCATTAAATAGCACCACTTCTGCACCTGCGGCAAGTCGGAAGACCTTTTGCCACTGGTGAATTAAATCCATGTCATTTATCCAAAAGTCGTGAGTTAGCTTAACTGTGTCGCCAACATAAAATCTATGTAATCTCATGATGTCTGCACATTTTCTGAAACCGTCTTAGGTGATTTGCCAGCAGCAGCTTGTTGAGACAGCTTGTAGACTTGATGATGCCCGTGGTGACGAACTGTCAGTATTACTCCAGTAATCAACCCAGCAATTGCGAATCCAATGATCGCAAACAATGCAACAGGGGTTTCTTTCACATCTTTACCCTCACTAACAGCTTGTTCTGCATTTGCAATGTAAGTTGCAGCAAGTCTATGCCCTGGATAGGCAGCCTCTACTGTCTTGAATTCTTTGATCGCCTTAGAATAATGATTGTTTGCGTATAACGACAATCCAGTCTCCCAACTTAGCTGAACATTTCCTTCCTGTAGTAAACTAACATTGTTCTTTTCGGCAAGTTTCCGAAGATCTTCTATGGCTCGGATATAACTCTTTGCAGCATCTTGTTGTGAGTCGTTCTTAAACCTATACGTCACGAGTCCCAAAACTTTGCCAGACGAAGCTAGCGCAGGACCTCCGCTGTTTCCACCAGACGCATCTGCATCGGACTGATACAGTGTGTATTTTCCTCCGGCAGTGCCACGGATAGCACTAATTACGCCATTTGTGATTGATGTACTTAGAGTCGTATTGTCAATCAACACGTTTTCTGCATCACTTGGAAATCCTATGACTGTAATACCCATATTTTGAGACACTGTGCCATCAAATAATTTCACATACGGGGCGTCTTCAACCGGAGCCTTGAGTAACGCAACGTCACTAGAACTAAATCCAGATTCGTTGCCGGATTGCACAACATAAATATCTTTACTATTGTAGTCAACATCGACAAGTTTTGCTTTAACGAGTGAATCAGTATCTACTTTGTGTCTTAAGGCATAAATATCTTGACTGCTTTCAAACTCAAGCGGTTCGTCACCCAATGCAACGAAATAGGTGTGTGATTCGTTTTCTATCTTAATAACACCGTCTTCTAACTCATACACCTCCGCAATAAGGGCTGCAAAAAGCGAAGGATTTTGTGTCAGCGATTGAATCTGATTGTCGCTTAAGCCGACAATATCTTTTAAAAATGACTGCAGGGCAGAAGGATTTTCAAGTAGTAATCCAACGAAGGCATCTTCTGCAGAGAAACTAACCACGTGTCCGTTGGTCGCAATATAGCCATCCGACGACACAAAAAATCCACTACCTGTCGATAAATTGCATGATTCTTCACCAATTTTTTGACCAAATGCAACCAACGATCCACAGGTTGCATGGTAAATCTTAACAACTGCCGGCGATACGCGCTCAACAGAGTAGTCACTCTCGGCTTTTTGTTGTTGGCTAGCGCCAAGGCCAAATATTGTACCCGCGGTTGAAAGACCAAGTACACCACTGCCACTGTTCGACACAAATGAAAGTGTGTCAAAAATAGTTTGCAGTGCAGACGGAATACTCGTATCTCCGCTCAATCCCTGAAGATGCAATGAAAATGCTCGTTCATTCACTACACCACTCCATTGAACTGAATAGATCCGGACATCTCCAGCGCCAAAACGAGGCACATGTTGAAATACTCGCTTAACTGTCTTAGTCCCTCCTAGATCTTCATTTGTTTGAGTAAGTAGCTTTACTTCAAAACTTTCATCTGACGAAACAGGAAACATATCTGCAGCAATTTGTTCAGCGCTTAATGTTCCGGCAGCTCTAGTTTGAGCGGCAGATAACGCGGCAAGATCTGGGTTAATTTGCAAATAAAGTTGGGCTGCTGCGTCACGTAGTGTATCAAAATTATTTTTTACCGATGCCTTTAGAAAAATAATTGGTTTCTTGAGTCGTAGGTCTGATTCGCTCACTTCTGCAACACCCTCTGGAGTTGATTGAGATGCCGAAACCCCAACTAGATTCTTGTCGTATGCAAAGGAATAGCCATAAGATGAACTCACTGGAATTGCCTGGCTAAGTGAAGGGGTTACAGTGCTTGTAATCGGGGGTCGGGATGTTTGTGTTTTTTGGTAAAAAACTCCGATTTGAAAGAATGAAATAAATAGTAAAACTAACGCTACGAAAATCAGACCAACATGCTTATTACGATACGGTTTATAGTGCTTTTTTCTTTGAGCATGCGACAGAGTTGCTTTTGAATGTTTTTTGCTACGCTTGTTATCTGCGCGAAGCGACTGTACTATTTTTACTTTTTTCATTACTCCCGCTCGACTTTTTACTTATATAAGCGTAACAGTTTCAACAGAAGCTGACAATCTGCTATACAAGAAAGGTAGTTGCTGCGAGAAGTGAAAGTAGTGCAAGCTGCGTATTTACGATTAATCGTTCACCGAATTCAAAACTTTGAAACTTGCCTACGCCGCGTATTTGTTGTTTGTGTGCAAAAGCAAGCAATAGATATAGCAAGAAGGCTCCAATAAGCAGTGCATAAATCTGTGGCTTGAAGGTAACGAATCCGTATAAATTTGTATGCCAGATACTAACGCCAATTACCACCCATGGCAGTAACAATGCTTTTGTAATTATTGTTCGCTTTAACCAGTTCATTTTGCCAATTAGCGTATATCTGTCAGTTAGGTATCCTAATACTCCAATAATGGATACGGACCCTCCAATAAGTAGTAGTGTCATGATATCCCTTACTCCAGCAAAAGCTGCAACAGTAGCCAAAATCCATGGTCCTAACACTGAAAGTTCTGCCCAATTGCTTGAAGTGAGCTTATTTTTTAGTTCAGTCACATATCTGCCAAATAAACTTGTCGCAATCAATGCGTGCCATATTGCTGCTACTACAAGTATTGCCGCAACGACATACCTTAGATTTACAGAAAACAACTCTTGTATGGCTGGAATCAAACTTCCAGTCTGCGTTAGTGTATTTTCTACTAGATAATTAGTGGTAAGCCCTACTGTAATGTCCTTTGCATACGCAACAACAAGTCCTGCAAGCACTATGCATAGCAATGAACTAAAAATATGTAGTTTTTTGAGAGATACGAAATGTCCTGTTGTTTTTTTAGTTGTAACTGCTGTCTTTTTTGTAGTCTGTTTTTTGACAGTTTTTTTAGTTGATTTAGTCTTTGCGCTTGTCTTTGCAGGTGCCTTTTTTGATGAAACACGCTTAGCAGTAGATTTACTTGATGATTTTGCGCTCTTAGTTTTTGCCTTAGTGGTTGATTTCTTCTTTGTAGCCATAATGATGAACTATAGCATATTTGCGGAAATAGTTAATAGCCATGCCCTATTTTCAGAGGTGTTACTGATAAAATTTCTAACTAATATTAGAGTGAAATATTAGGATAAATTGACTTCGTAACTTCATCTATTTCATGGCGCAATTGAGGGAAGATAACGCCCTCCCGAGCAGATACGCCTTCAAGCGCCCAAAAAACTCGCTCACTATTCCCCCATCCGCAAGTTGGCGGCATACCGTATTCCAGCATTTCAACATAATCAATATCCAGCATCTGGGCTTCTTCGTCACCGGAATCGCGCAGTTTTTGCTGCTGAAGAAATCGATTTAATTGGTCTACTGGATCATTTAATTCACTCCAACCGTTTCCGAGTTCGCTGCCCATTAACACCGGCTGAAACCGCTCTACAGTATTTGGATTTTCGGAACTTACTTTTGAAAGCGGACTAATAAACAAGGGCGTATTTATGAGCCATATTGGGCCTGCTACATCTTTTCGTATGTTCTTCCATAACTTATCAATTCCTCTTGACTTGTTTTCGGTCTTTGCAATTTCGAGTTTATTAGATTTTAAGGCCTCTTTTACTTCTTCAATTGTGCAATCATAAACATCGATATCATAGTGTTTCTTGATGGTTTCTGCGTAATCCCATTCTTCCCATTTTGCACCGATATCAACAGTTTCGCCATTAAAATTAAACTTTAATGTCCCAAATGTTTCGAGAATCACGTGCCTAAACATCTCTGTTTGAAATTCCATGCCATCGCGCCAGTCAGCATATGCCCAGTACCATTCCATTGCAATATGCTCTGGCAAATGCTCGTCACTATAGTTTTCGTTCCTGAATCGAGGACCGATGTCATAAACTTTTTCAAATCCACCGCCAATTAATCGTTTAAGTGGTAGCTCGTGCGATATCCTAAGATAAAAATCTTGGTCGAGTGCGTCCATGTGAGTTACGAATGGATTGGCATCTGCCCCACCGGTCGTGTGCTCTAAAACAGGAGTATTGATTTCTATAAATCCTTTGCTGTTCAGGAAATCCCTTGTGGCCTGCCAAAATTTGCTACGTCTAATAAAGCGCTGTCTAACGTCTTCGTTTAAATTTAAATCTACATAACGTCGTCTTAATCGTTGCTCCTTATCGCTAAATCCATCTTGTTCGGTAGGAAGTGGCCGCAAACTTTTAGTTAGAAGTCTCAAGCGTTGATAATTAACAGAAATTTCACCAGTTTGGGTCTTTACGACCGTACCGGTACATTCAACAAAATCACCACTATCAAGTAGTCCAATCTCATCTGGCATTTTAAGTTCTGATAAATTCCTGTCAGCTTCCGGTAGTTGATCATCTTTTTTTATAAACAGTTGTATATCGTGCGTGTCGTCACGGATGACGATAAACGCAAGTTTGCCAAATTTTCTTATAGATTTGATTCGCCCAACTACAGTAACTTCACTATTTTCTAATTTTTCAAAGTCAGAAACAATCTGTGCATTACTGTGTGAGCGCGCTGTTTTAGCTGGGTAGGAATTAACGCCAAGCGCTTTTAGCTCTTCAAGCTTACGCAGTCGTTCATCACGGAGTTCTTTTAAAGTTGCCATGCGTAGTAGTTTACAGCAATCAGATTAGATAGGAAACAACCTGACTCTTATCTATACGATATAAACTTCACATTGATAATTTCACTTGGACATTGCTGTGCTGCTTTAATTACCTTTTTTTCATGAGCTAATGGAACAACAACTACCTCTAGACTTTCTAAAATACTTCCAGCTACACATACATGTGAAACTCCATCTTTTAAAACAAAGACTTCGGGAGCGACTTTTGCGCAATTACCACAGCCTGAACATAAGTCAGCGTCTATCCACGTATTCATAATCTCTGTCCGCGAGAATTTCATATATTTAAGCTATGTGGTCAATTTTGTAAGTAAATATTCCAGTTGGTGTTTTGATTTCTACATCATCCCCGAGTTTTTTGCCAAGTAAAGCCTGCCCAATCGGAGATTCATCAGAAATTCGACCATTCATTGGATCGGCTTCTACTGAACCAACAATTTCAAACTCTTTCATTCCATTTTTACTCTTAAGTTTCACGGAATTACCTATCTCTATAATATCCTTATTAGCTGGTTTTGTAATTATGTCTACGTTTTGTAAAATATTTTCAATTTCAGATATACGACCCTCAGTCTTACCTTGTTCTTCGCGCGCAGATGCGTACTCGGCGTTCTCGCTTAAGTCACCAAATTCACGAGCTGTTCTAATTCGCTCGGCAATTGGTCCTCGTTCGGCAACAAGCATTTCAAGTTCTTTTTTTAATTCCTCAACACCCTCTGCAGTCAGATGGAACAGTTTCTTCATGATTTTCTCCTTTTGCTGCTAGTTTGCGTGTTCGCTTTAGCACCTTTAGTATAGCAAAAACCTCTTAGTTTATGATAGCTTCTTAAGTAGTTCTTCGCTTGAAATAAACGAAATATCCTGAGAAGTTCTTGATTTATACTCTACCTGAGATTTTTCAACGGTTTTCTTACTTAACACTACCCGATGAGGAATACCCATTAAATCAGCATCGGCAAATTTTTGGCCAGGTCTGACATCTCGGTCATCATAAAGTACCGAGATTCCAGCCGCTTGTAAAGTATCATAGAGCTGGTTTGCTGCTTCGAGCACTGGGCCATCACTATCAAGCGGCGCTAAATATACTCGGAATGGAGCAATGTTATCCGGCCAAACAAGCCCTTTATCATCAGATAATTTCTCTGCAATTACCCCCATAACCCGCGTGATACCTACGCCGTAAGATGCCAGAAAGACAGGCTTCTTGTTTCCTTCCGCATCCGTAAATGTAATATCCATTTTTTCTGACTTTTCAGTTCCAAACTTAAATATATTACCAACTTCTGCGCTGACGACAGACTTAAGAGTGGCTTTGTCTACCCCAATTTCCTGCGTTGCATCATCTAGAACTTCTTCGTTAACGGCAACTGTCTTATCGTCATTTACAAATAACGTATCTTCGCCAGCATTACAAATTGTCTGAAACTCGTGACTAAACTTCGTAAAAGCTCCCCCACTGGCAAATGTCACGAATGTTTCGCTTCCAATGCCTAATCTCTCATAGATTTTTATATATGCTTGTGTAGCCTTTTCATAGTAACTATCCATATCTTCTTGTGATGCATGTAGTGAATACATGTCTTTCATGACAAATTCACGACCACGCATTATGCCACTCTTGGCACGTAACTCATTACGTAATTTTGTTTGGAACTGGTATACACTTTTAGGCAAGTCTTTATAACTACTCACGAATTGCTGCATCATCTTCAAAATTGGTTCTTCGTGGGACCAGGCTAATCCTAGCTCGTTATCATCTTGCAGCTTTGTCTTAAACCATACATCAACCGCTTCATCGTCCCAACGTCCTGTTTTTTTCCAGACTTCTGGGTTTTGAAGATTTGTCATGATTAGCTCTTGGCTATCGATTGCGTTCATTTCTTCACGGACAATTTGTTTAATATTCTCAATGACTTTGATTCCTAGAGGTAAATAAGCGTAGACTCCCGCCATTTCCTTATGAATGTAACCGGCTTGAATTAATAACTGTGCGTTCTTAGCTGTCTCGTCAGACGGGTGATCTTTGCGAGTTTTTGTAAAAAGTTGTGTTCGTTTCATGGGCCTAGTTTAGATGCCGGAGAGCTTGAACACAAATACAATCGTAAACGCGACAAGATTCTTTAGTCCGTGCAGGAATATCGCGGGCCAGAGACTTTTACTATTTTCACGTAAATACACCAACACAATTGAGAGTGCAAAAGTATCGATAGCTGCAGCCCAATTCAGCGGATTGTCGCCGAGCCACTCCAGGTGTGCAGCACCAAAAACCAAAGAAATAATTATCAGCGTGGGGTAAAAAGATAGTTTGGAACGCAAACCTGTAAAAAAGACTCCACGCATTAGCACCTCTTCATAGAATGCTGGTAGAATCACCAAACAAAACCCAATAATCCAAAGAGAAGCGCCTGTTGCTAGTCTATCGAATCCGAGTTGTTGCTGTTGATCGAGGTCGAGTTGGGGAATAAAGTTCCGAGCAATTAACGTCACAGATATAAAAATAAGAAAATACCAACCATAGCCAATTAACGCTTGGCCAAAATGTTGACTTTTAATTTTGGTAAACCCGATGTCTTTCCAGGTTTTTGCAGTAAGAGTTAGTAGCGCCTTTGTTGCGGCAGCAATTATTAATACAATAGTAACTATAAGGAGGCTTTTTGCATACAAACTATCAGAAAGCCACTCGACAATTTCTGGACGTGACTTTCCTTGTAAAGCTCCCAAGGCAGCAATAACATAAACTGCAAAAATCTGTGCTGCAAAATAAATAAAAATGACAAATATAAATGAACTTAGCGGAGACAACGTAAAGACCGACTTTACTGAAGTATCTCCTGACTTTCCAGTATCTATTGATACGTCTGACTTTTTACCATCAACTTGTTTTACTTTTTTCATGCTTTAAAAGAAACGTTTTATATCTACGAACGTTATTAAAACTATAAGAACCATCAGGAACGCAAAGCCGCTTCCGTGAATCAACTCTTCAGTGTTTTTTGTGAGCGGTTTCTTAATTATTCTAAACAGCAATGTTACAAACAGCCTTCCACCGTCTAGTGCAGGAATCGGCAATATGTTCATTACTGCCAAGCTTACGGATATCAGTGCTACCACAAACAGCACATATACCAGACCAAGTGATGACGTGTCGCTAAGGATTTTAAACGTTGCGACGGGACCACCTACAGCCTCTGTTGCCTGTGACGTTTCACCAGCGAATAAGCTACTCACCACATAACCTAAGCCACGGAACGACACATCGGTATATTGCAGGGTCGTTACTACGCCGACAATTGGAGAAGACCAGGTTGCACGAAACACCTGTGAATCAACCGGATCAACACCGAAATATCCTTGTTCTGTGTTTCGCTCGTTATTTAGATTAGATATCCCCTTTTTTCCTGTCTCTTCACCTCTGCTATAAACTACTTCAACTTCTTGACCATGCTTATTGGCTACAATGTCTCTTAGCTCCTGTGCGCTATCAATAGGCTCGCCCGCAATACTAACCACTTTATCGCCAATTTCTAGTCCAGCAGCTGCAGCGGGAGAATCAGGAGCGACATAGTTAGCTAGCGTATCGTTTTTAATAAATTTTGTATCAGACGCAACCGTAAACTGTTGTTTGTCATAAAATGGCAGGCGCTCAAGGCTACTTTTTGGCATCCCAAATAAAGCAATTACTGTAAATAAGAAAAATGCTGCGAGCATATTCATTGCAACGCCAGCCACCATAACTTTTACTTTAGTTTTTAGACTGGCAGCGCCAAAGCTGCCTTTTCGCTTATCTGAGTCGTTCTCTCCTTTAAGTTTTACAAAACCACCAAGTGGAAGCCAGTTAAGTGTATATTCTGTACCGTTCACCTTTTTGAGCAATTTAGCGCGGGGCGGAAAACCAATACCAAACTCTTCAACTTCTACGCCATTTCTGCGTGCAGCAAAAAAATGCCCCATTTCATGGACAATAACTAACCCTACAAATAGGAGTAATCCTATAATTAAGAAAATGACTGACACTAGTTACCAAACCTCCGCTGACGTGTACCATACCAGTGTAGCGCATCTTGAAGATCCTCACGAGTAAATTCTGGCCAAAACTTTTCGACAAAATACAGTTCTGAATATGCTGCGCGTAGTAACATAAACCCACTTGTACGTTGTTCGCCAGATGTGCGAATAACTAAATCTACCGGTGGAACCAAACTACCCCCGTACAGCAACTCGTGTAGTTTATCCTTGCACATGTCATCTGCGGTAAGATTTTGCTCTAACGCAAGTTTATAAGCATCCACCAATTCTTCTTCGCCACCATAATTAAAACAGAGAGCCAGCGTACCTTTTGTATTATCTTTGGTGTTCTCCTCTGCACGAGTAATTGCATCGAGCACAGATTTCGGAACATCAGACTTGCGGCCCAAAATAACAATTCTAATTTCTGCCTCATGAAACGTATCCAAATATTTTTCTACAGCTCGGGCAACTAATTTCATCAAGTAGCCGACTTCTTCCTCTGTGCGTGACCAGTTTTCTGTAGAAAACACAAATGCCGACAAACATTCCACGCCCATTTCAAACGCACTAAGAGCAATATCTTTAAATACTTCTGCACCTTCGCGGTGACCATCAAGCGTCTTTAGGCCTTTGGCTTTTGCCCAGCGTCTGTTTCCGTCCAGTATTATTCCAACGTGCTTCGGTAAAGTAATCGTCTCTGACATATCAGTCAATTATAGCGTATTGTTACAATAAACAAGCCCTTTTGAACAACGTTTCTATGTGTTGCTTATTTTGAAGCTGCGGTGTGACGAAAAAATGAGTATTGCTGTGCTGTGCTGTGTACTGGAAAATATTTTCATTTTTATCAACTATTTCTTTGATCGGATTTTTTGTTTGTAAAACTATGGCTTGTCCGTGAACTGTATTTGATCCAGATCGTATACTTCCTGTCTTTTTTAAAACCGTGCGTACTAATATCTCTTTGTTGCTTGGTTTTTTTGCTAAATATAACCCGAACAATGAAAAGTTATTGCCATGAATAACGTACCTCTGAAGTGTTTCCGACTTAACAAATTGTGTGTTTTCAAATAGCTCGTCTAGTTTTGCGTCTACCCCTTGTCTCTGACCATCAAATTTCCAGTCATTCGAACGGGCAAACGCTTGCATGAGTTTCTTCTCGATATGCAATGTCCTAAAATAGCTGATCGCAACTTTTATGAGTATCGCAAAAAACACTAAGCAAAAAAGAACACTAGCTGCACCTGCTGCAGATGCACGGTTATCGTTGTTTGTGAGCAGGGCTACGAGTCCCAGAATTGCCAAGAGTGCGAACGTTACGGTTACTGCGAGCAAAAGGCTACTCAAAGGGCCTCCCTGCTTTTTTGTAATCTTCTTATTTAACGCTTCAAAATCAATAGTTTTGGTTTTTTTGCTATCTAGTTCTGTGTACATACGCTTATACTATACATAGTTATGTTTGGACTTTATATATATATTTTGCTCGCTCTATATTACTTAGGCTACATTCTGGGAGTTATTTTTTTTGTAACTATAATCGTTATTTTTTTAGCCAAAAAACGAACCGGTTTTACAAGCAAAAATCAGCTAGCGATAGTCACACTTTTTGTATTCTCCATAGTTTTACCATATGCAAATTACAGTTTCCATCAATCTCTGAAAACAGAAAACCGCCTTGCAGCGCAAAGAGAACAGCGAATCAAAAAATATAAGACATATGCTAAACAAATTGATTTTCCAGTTTATAGTGCAAACAAGTCCGTAGAAGGGACTGAAAGCTTGTCGGCATATATTGATGACTCACATGGATACCAAAGAGCACCATTCCATGCCGTGCTTATTTTCAAATCTATCGGGGGCGCAGGCGACATTGACATATTCCAATATAAATCCGTTAGAAAACCTCCAGGCACCATCGCACGCTTCTTGCCGAAAGGAAACTGCCGCAGTGAATCCGAAATATGCCGCAAAATTGCCGAAAACAACATTGGGGTTATATACGAGCTAACAAACCTCAGCCAAGGTTACTTTCTAGCAGCGTCAGGAACAAATATATTAATCATAGCCGACGATGAGATAGAAAGTTTTAATCAAGGCACGGCGGTCAATATAGCAAATCAACTCTATGAAACAAAGCCAAGCGACCTACCTTTCACCGGGAATTAACTAGACGGTCATTATTTCTGATTCTTTCGACTTCGCAGCTACTTCTATCTCGTTTTTTACTTCGTTCATGTGCTGATCGACCTGCTCAGAAAAGCGCTTGGCGTCGTCTTCCCCGATATCACCATCATTTTTTGCAGCCTTCAACGTTTCCATAGCTTCTTGACGAACATTGCGTAAGCTAATCATCGCCTCTTCCATCTTAGCACCAACAATCTTTACATATTCTTTTCTGCGCTCTTCGGTAAGTGGTGGGATAGGCACTCGGACAATTTTACCGTCATCCATAGGGTTCATGCCAAGTGATTGGTTGTCACGGATTGCCTTGCTGATAGCAACCAGGTTGCCAGGATCATAGGGAGTAATCTGCAATAATTGTGCCTCTGGAGCTGTTACGCCGGCAATCTGAATAATTGGAGTTGGTGCTCCATAAACTTCAACGACTAGACCATCCAGCATGCTTGGGTGCGCGCGTCCTGTACGGACCTTTTTTATTTCATCTGCAAAGTGCTCTTGAGCTTGCTTAAACTTTGTCTTTGCGTTGCTAACTACTTGATCTGGTGTCATTTTTCCTCCAATTTACAGGTATCAGTATACACCATATCAGTCATAGTTGCGGTCACGAACGGTTCCTCTACGTTGGCCAATTTTATGAAAAACTGCAGCACCAATAAACCCAGAAAACATTGCTGCGCCTGTGCCGTTTAGTACCGTTTGATTCGGCTCAATATCTGAAATAAAGCTATTTGCCCTATGCGCTATTTCAGTAGCTGCACCTGCTGCGGCTAGCACGAACGAACCAGTAGCAGCGATACGCTCAACAGGCCACCCTATTGTAGGTTGTATTTCTCTCGCAATTCTTCTCATGAATTCTAGCTGGCTACGCCGAGTTCAATTCTACTAAACTGACGAACAACAATGTTTTCACCTAGTTTGGCATTGTGTTCTTTTACATACTCACCAACAGTAATATCAGGATTTTTGATGAACGGCTGCTCTAACAGACAGCGCTCTGCAAAATGCTTTTTAAGCATACCGTCTACAATGTTATCAATCATCTTTTCAGGCTTACCATCTGCTTTAGCTTTTTCGCTAAATTCTTTTTTCTTTTCTGCCTGAACCTCAGCTGGAATCGCTTCCAAATCTAAAAACTCTGGAGAACTCGCCGCAATATGCATTGCAACGTCTTTTACAAAATCTGTAAAAACTTCATTACGGGCAACAAAGTCTGTTTCGCAGTTAATCTCAACAGAAACACCAATTCTATTATCATGATTATATGTACCTACGATGCCTTGACGGGCTTCGCGCTCTCCACGCTTTTCTGCCTTGGTCATGCCTTTTTTGCGCATTGCTTCTAGTGCCTTATCAAAATCGCCCTCTACTTCTTCCAGCGCTTTTTTTGCGTCGGTCAAACCAACACCTGTTAGATTTTTTAATCGTTTGATATCTTCAATATTTACTGCCATGGTTACTACTATTCCTTTTTACTACTTTTATTAATCTAATTTAGCTCGAGCTGCTTTTTTAGGTTCTGCAGGTTTTGATGCAGCTGGCTTTGCGCCTTCTTCCTTCTTTTCTACGGGTGCTTTAACTTTGGTCTTGCCGATTTCAATTGCTGCTACAACATAATCTGTAACAAGCTGAATTGCTTTGATTGCGTCATCGTTACATGGAATTGGCATGTCTATATCTGTTGGGTTGGTATTGGTATCTACAAGTGCAACTACAGGTATACCCAGTCGACGTGCTTCGCGCACTGCGTTCACTTCTTCGTTGATATCTACTACAAACATCACGCCAGGCTTGCCGGTCATGTTCTTGATACCACCATAATTGTGATTTAATTCTTCGATTTCTTCTGCAAAACGCTGAACTTCGAGCTTGTTGTATTTTGCTTCTAGCTGACCATTAGCCATTCGCTCTTCCAAGTCTTTTAGATGCTTGATTCGCTCACCAATAGTGTTCTTGTTAGTCAGCATTCCGCCTAGCCATCGCTCTACGACAAAAGGCATCTTAGTCTTATCTGCTGCATCTTTGATCGTGTCGTATGCGACGCGCTTTGTGCCAACGAACAAAACTTGTTTACCAGATGCTACTGAATTTTCAATAAAGTCTAATGCTAATTCTGTTGCCTCTACCGTTTTTGTTAGGTCAATAATATGTATACCGCCGCGCTTGCTGTGAATATACGGTGACATTTTTGGGTGCCAACGGCTGGTTTTGTGACCAAAATGCGCGCCGGCTTCTAATAGTTTTTTAATATCGACGTCATGCGCCATAGTTCTTAACTCCTTGGTTCTTCATTTTGGCTACCCAATTAGTGCTCAAGCGAGATTTCTAAAAGGAGGAATTCTACCAAAATTGCTTAATTTATATCCTGTTAATCTTAACAGATGGCACTCTCTGTTGCAATAGTAAGTCTTGACCAATGATTAACAGAGGTGTATACTCAGCTCTTGTCAGAAAGTCGACTGCAGGTGGCACCTGCTAACCGACTCTAAACTTAATTAGCCAAAGAGGATATTATGAAAAAGGATATACATCCAGCAAATTATCAGAAAGTTGTTTTCCAGGACTTAAACAACGACTGGTCAATTTTAACCAAAGCAACAGTAACAAGCGACGACAAAATCAAATGGGAAGACGGCAAAGAATACCCGCTTATTAAAGTTCACATTTCTAGCAGTTCTCACCCATTCTTTACTGGACAAGAAAAACTTGTTGATATCGAAGGCCGCGTTGATAAGTTCAAGTCACGACAAGAAGCAGCAAAAAAACGTTCTGATGCAATGAAAAAAGCAGCCAACAAAGACCGCAAAAAGGACCTAAAAGCTGAAGAAACCCAGAAACTGGGCACCCTGAAGTCAAACAAGAAGTAGTTGGTAGTTGGTAGTTGGTAGTTGGTAGTTGGTAGTTGGTAGTTGGTAGTTGCCTGAGTGTGTCAGGCTTTTAAAAACAGAAAAACACATCATCGCACAGGGGTTGCTGGCTCTGAAATGACCGATTATATAAAATTACTTATGTTAGTTTCTGTTTCGAGGACTGTCTTTGAGCTCACCTGGCTCTAAAAAACAGACAGGAATTAATAAAAAGTTGTCGAATAAAGCAGTAACTCTGCCCCATTCAATCCAAAATAAAAGAATGGGGACGCTCCTTTAGGGCGACGTTACTGCGCGATTACTTTTGATTACATTCCTGATCTAGTTTTTTAGCCGCCAGTCGGCTTTTGGCTTCCGTTTTGCAGAAACAAAATGGAAGAAATAGCAATTACATCTGTATAATAGAAAAAGATTTATGGATAAAAAAGAGCAAGAATTCCGCACTGAACTTACAGAAATCATGAAAAAGCTGGAAGATCCAGCTATTTTTAGCACGCCCGGCTACCCCAAACTTGCGCGACGCCAGAAGAAGCTAGAAGATACGCTTGCCTTGTTTGATGACAAGAATCGGTTAGAATCCGAAATGCGCGACGCCAACGACATGATCGAAGCCGGCGGCGAGCTTGCAGACCTTGCCCGCGTTGAATTAACATCACTCTTAACAGAACTGTCTGATACAGATGATAAACTGACAGAAATCCTAACTCCAAAAGATCCCAACGATGAAAAAGACGTTATTGTAGAAATCCGTGCAGCCGCTGGTGGCGATGAATCCAGTTTATTTGCGGCAGAATTATACCGCATGTACGCCCGCTGGGCAGAAACCCATGAATATAAACTTGAACTAATGCACGAGAGTCCGTCCGAAGCCGGTGGATTTAAAGAAATTAGCTTTACTGTCCGCGGCGAAGATGCCTATAGATTTTTGAAGTTTGAGGGCGGTGTGCACCGCGTTCAACGCGTACCAGAAACCGAAAGCCAAGGGCGTGTTCACACAAGCACCGTGACCGTTGCTGTTATGCCAGAAGCAGAAGAAACTGATATCGAAATAAAAACAGAAGACCTGCGAGTAGACGTTTACCGTGCTGGTGGCCACGGTGGCCAATCGGTTAACACAACAGATTCTGCGGTGCGCATTACCCACATTCCTACAGGTTTAGTTGTAACAAACCAAGACGAAAAGTCACAGATCAAAAACAAGCTCAAAGCCATGAGCGTCCTGCGGTCTCGTCTGCTTGCCCACAAAATTGAGCAAGAACAAAAAGAACAATCTAGTGAACGAAATAAACTAATAGGTTCTGGCGACAGAAGTGAAAAAATTCGTACCTATAACTTTCCCCAAGACCGTATTACAGACCACCGGATTGGCTATAGTCGCAGCAACATTCCTGGCGCCCTAGACGGACAAATAGACGACCTAATAGAAGAGCTCCACAAAGCCGAACACGAACTCCTCAATAACGAATAAACTTGCTTAGGGCGTTAGTTTATAGCCAATTCTATCGGCCACACCATGTACCCATTTGTCGAGTCGCTCAAGTTGGTGGCCCATCACTAATCTTTCGTCATCATCAATTTCTAATTTCTTTTCGATGCTATCCAATCGATTCAATATCTTGCTTATGTCGTCTTTAGTCGCCATGTTTTCTAGCTTATCGTCAATCGCGCCAAAACGCTCTTCCATGTATTTAAACAACTTGGTGAATTCGTCTTGGCTCATGAATACAGTTTAACATGAACGAAGCGCATCTTTAGTTCGGTCAAATAGATGACCTCATAGAAGAACTCCACAAAGCCGAACACGAACTATTGAATCAAGAATAGTTAGATTATTTTTCAGTGGTTTCTTTGGATTGAGCTGGAAAGTGTTCACCGCCAAAATCTACATCGTGACCAGCAGCATTTGCATCTTCAATAGCCGCTTGCTCATAAGCCTCATGGCTTTGCTGCAAATGCGTACGTGAATCCTCTAAAACTGCATTCATGCGTTCTTCGTCTATCTTTTCTTGTTCGACACGCCTATTTCTTGCATGAAGTTTCTGAGACACATCAATCAATCCCTCATCATCGCGCTTTCCTAAAGCAACGGCTTTGACAGCCTTGTTTACAATCTGCTGCCCAAAATTTTGAAGTTTTTCTCTGTCCTGCAAATCACCTGCAGTCATTTCAAGTTTGTCCAGCAACTCTTCTTTATGTTCTTTTGCATAAGCATTTACTGAATGGGCGAGATTATCACGTCCTTCTTCTAACTCTTTTTTCGACAAGTCATGAAGATTATATGCGTGACTATATTCACGAACATCTAATTGTGAAATATTCTTAATTATTCTTGGTGAGCGGCTTTCTTTTTCTAACATTTTGTTTTCCTTTTACATTTATGTTTTCTTAATTTCGACTTTTTGTTTTTGAGTCTTGAAACTATAGTAGCAAATTATTGCTATTTTGTCAATGCTTATGTTTTATATGTTACTTAGTTTTTGTAAGATTCTTACTGCCGCTGACATACGTAAACACCACAGCTAGCATGATAAATACTAGGTATATATGCAGGGCATTTGGGTAGCCGCTAAAGAAGTTCCACTGCACCAAAAACGCGACAATAATTGCCCATGTCCACTTAGTCTTCCTTGAGCTATAAAATAATGACGCGATTATTGCTGTGAACAGGCCAAAACCAAGTAATCCATTTTCTAGTAGCAGTTCTGCATATTCATTCTGGACAATCTCTCTATCGTTCACCTGCTCTGGGAATTCTTGACGCAATACCGTTCCAGATCCGCCAACACCAACACCAAACAGCATTCGCGCAAAGTTGTCTGACCATGAGTGGATAGCTAAACGCGATAATTTTAGCCGGATATTGGTAGATTCTGGCACGTAACCATCAAAATTTGGTGCAACTTCCTGATTATCTGTCGATAAAACTGTACCTGATTCAAATTCAGTTTCTTGACTGTCTGTATTTTCTATTATGGCTTCTGCTGGCTCTGTTTCGCTTGTATATTGGGCGAAATCGACTATTCCAAGCGATAACTGATTCACGCTCGTAGAAATAGCGCCTTTAAATGTGGCGCTTGAATCTGGATTAGCAGCTGCGGCGACGCCTTGGATCATAATACAGCTAATAAAGCACCCAAAAATGATCAGCATAGATTTAGTAATTGTTTTTAGGTCTCGGGCTTCTACGAAAAATAGAACTAGAACGCCTGCAGAGAATGCAAAAATTGCACCGCGGCTAAGTGTCAAAAACAGCGCAGTTATAACAATAAATAAACTTATTTTTGTTACGATACTTAGTTTTTTTGTAAGAAACTGATGGAACAAAATAAGTGCGGGGGCGAGCAAGAGATTACCAAAAAATTGCGGTTCAATGGTAAAAACATTTGGTCGAGCAAATCCAAATTGTGCGGGAGTGCAACCTGCGCAAAGAAGCGTAACATTACTAACAAACCAGATAGCAGTAACAAGCTGTACGAACGATAAAAGGCTCATTATTACAGCGCTTTTTATGAATAATTCAGTTAGAACAGGCACAAGATTTTTGAGTTTTTTTACTGACACAACAGTGGCCATAAAAACAATTAAAAGTAACAAAAGCACACCAAAAGTTAAAACTCCCCTTGTTTTGTTTGGCGTCCATAACAAACTTGCGCCAGACACAAGCACAAATAATTGAACTAACTGCACAGATTTACTCTTTGCCAACATCCGTCTGTTTTTTAGTAATAATGGAAAGCCTGCTGCTGCAAGCGCCAATAGATATATGAGTACAACCGAAAGTTCAAAATACATTGATGAGTTTTGGCCAAAGCGCAGTAGCGGACGGTAACTGAACCAAACCGTAATTGGAGCAAATAACCAAACTTTTTCAAACAAACTTAAATTAGCAACATCGGTACCGATAAACTTTTTTGCACTATGCATAAATCTTGAACTGTTTTTACTGATTTGCTTTGTCACTTCCATATAAACTATACAGTAATTATATGTAGCGAGTAGTACTGTTGGTATACTTCTGTGATGAATGTAGGTGATTTTTTAAAAACAACGACCAAAAGCTTATCGCAGGCCGATATACCTACTGCTCGGCTTGACGCCCTAATACTACTGGAAGATGCCACTCAAAAAGACCGCGCCTGGCTACTCGCCCACCCAGAACATAATTTCCACGGTCAAACCCTGGACACACTTAATGAACAGGTAATACGACGGGTACATCATGAGCCACTAGCCTATATCCGCGGAAAAAGCGAGTTTTATGGGCGAGAATTTTTAGTTACGGCAGATACACTCCAGCCTCGCCCAGAAACAGAAACAATGATAGATATGATTTTAGAACTTGCATCACAAAAAATTATAGATATCGGCACAGGCTCTGGTTGCATTGCGATAACTTCTAAGTTAGAAATGCCAAATATAAAAGTCGCCGCAACAGATATTTCTGAACCATGCCTAAAGATTGCCAGAAAAAACGCGAAACGATTAGACGCTGATGTGTCATTTTTGCAAACAAATCTAGTTTCAGGATTAAAAGCCAGTGATCTTTCCGATGCTGTTCTTTGTTGTAATCTGCCATATGTTCCTGATAGTTTTACAATTAATCAAGCGGCAATGTTTGAACCAGAAATTGCTATTTTTGGGGGCAAAGATGGACTAGATTATTTCCGTCAGCTGTTTGAGCAGCTGAAAGACAAAAACGCTACGCCAAAAGGAATTTTGACAGAAAGCTTACCCACTCAACACAAAGCACTGCAAAAACTTGCTGGAGAAAACGGCTACAAACTACAAAATACCCAGGACTTCATCCAACAGTTTAGATCGCTTTAAGCTAATTCTGAGAGGATGCTTCTAGTAGAACTTTCACATCCTGTTCCTTGCCATCACGGATAATTTTTAGCGTAATTTCATCGCCTACTTGATTTCTTCCGACTAACGTTACAAGCGTCGTGTTTTCATTAACTTCTTCACCATTTACTTCAACAATAATATCTTCTTCTTGAAGTCCAGCCTTAGACGCAGGACTATCCGGTGCGATAGCGTCTTCTCCTTGCCTTCCAGAAACAATGTATGCGCCATTTTTCTGGTCGAGTTCTAGCTGTTCGGATAATGCGGCATTCAGTTGAATATAGCGAACACCAAGATACGGTCGTTCGAACTTGCCTTTTTCTAATACGCTCGTAATTAGCCCTTTTATGTCGTCTATAGGGATTGCAAAGCCAATGTTTTCCGCACCGCCGCCTGCAACAGCCGTATTTACTGCAATCACTTCTCCGTTAATGTTCACAAGCGGACCGCCGGAATTACCTTGATTTATAGCTGCATCAGTTTGGAACAAATTTTGGAGCGTATCTGAACCACTTCTATCGCCGGCTGTAATACTCCGTCCATAACCAGAAATAATTCCAGTAGTTACAGAATTTTGAAATTGGCCAAGAGCATTTCCAATTGCCACAACCTTTTGACCCACCTTCATTTCGATTGAATTACCGAGCTTCACGGGGATTAAATCTTTGCCTTCATTATTTTTAATTTTCAAAAATGCAACGTCCAGCGGATCGCTGCTAGCCGTGCGGCCGAGAACTTCTACGTCTGTGAGTTCTGTGCCGTCTGATAGCGTCACAGACACCTCGCTCACGCCTTCTGGCACTACGTGTCTATTGGTTAGAACGACGCCGTCATCGCTCAAGATAAACCCGGTGCCAGCACTCTCTTGATCAAATTGCTCCGTGTAGCCAAAAAAATTTGTTGCGCTACCCCGCGATTTTACATTTACCGAAACTACTGATTCTCCAACGGTTTCGGCAATATCAGAAATAACTTCTGATTCATCAACAACACGTTGCGATTTCGATAAACCACTGTCGCCTTGATGTTCATAACTATTGGCGCCAAGCCAGCCGCCAACGAACCCTGCTGACATACTCGATAGCACGCATAAAGCAACAAGCGCTGCCTTTCCCCGCATGACTACACTCTTAGAATTATTCACTTTCATACACCCCTCCTGAAAAAAACCTAAATTGCTCTGTCGCCCCAGTCAGAAAACACAACAACAACCACCGTTACAGCAATCAATAAAAACACAATTTGGCGCTGCAATAGTTTTGACAATTTGTCTTGTTGCTCTAAGTAATAAAGTGCACCAAGCGAAAAACCTATAAAAGTAATTAGTACGGATATTTGAGCAACAACTCCAATATAATACAGTGTCCAGTGGCCAAGCACCCATGTCAGAGCTGCACAGAAATATCCCCAAGCGTGTGAGTATAGCGGAGCGTGCGGTTCATCAAAACTTGCCAAAAAGTGACGAGTAGATACGTAGCCAATTATGCCAGTAGCTAAAACAAGAAGTGCTAAATGCGCATCATCACCTAACAAAAACAGTACTGTGACAGATGCTGTTTGGGCGACCAACGCCTGTAGCGCGACATAAACTGCTGAAGAACGAGGTTTTAGTAGTAATAACCAGAGTCCGTATAGCACCGCAAAAATTGCTTGTGAGCTAGCTGAATTTGATTGAACCATCGCGCCCAGAACCGATAACCCGACAAGAATATCAACTGCATTAGCTCTTAGATTTGGCCACCAATGACGAGGGCGAACCGCAAAAATTCGCCATTTACCAAGCAGTATTATTAATAAAGCTAGAGGCACCAAATCAACACGAACTGCAACATAAACTAATGTTGGCACCAACGCAACAAAGAATAGATGGATAAAATAGGAAAACCCGCTCTTGGGTTTAATTTTCGAGGCGACGTTCTTCATTTTCTCCAAGTATTATAACAAAATTTGCTCCACCCGGGTCGATACTTGAATCAGGCATACGATTCACGGCAGTCACGCCAAATCTTTTTTCAAGATATGCTTTGGTGTATTTCTTCTCTCCGTTTGTAAGGTCCACAATAATAGTGTCCACCATTCCTTTGTTTGGAGCATCAGCAATTGTATTTACCGTATAACCAAACGACTTCAGTTCGTCTGCAGTTCGACCTGCCAGACCACCTACAAAAGTACCGTTGTACACATCTACAGAGGCGTTTTCATTAGCTAGGAACCCATCGCGGAGTGCATTACGTACAAAATTCTTTATCTCGTCGTACTCAAACACACCAGCACGTGGAATCACCACAGATAGTCCGCCAATGTTACTGGTCGTCACGAAACTATTCGGTCCATCGGCTAAACCAACAGAAGCAATCTCATTGTTTGGAGTTTCTTGCATAATTTCGTACACACGCAGCACTTCTTCAGTCTTAAAGTTGCTACTTACGTGATCGCCAAGATCACCCAGGAGCTGATTGATCGTGAGTGGATTTCCGTATGTTCCAGCGCTAAATACTTTGTCTTTGAGCGCAACCATCACCAGTCTTTGCCTCTCTGCTCTGTCAAAATCCCCACGAGGGCTGGTCTTTCGGGTTCGAGCAAAAGCCAGACCGCGTTCGCCGTCAAAAGATTCTTGGCCAGTACCAACATCGAGCGTGTAGTTTGATTCTCTATAATATTCATACACCGATAGCTCTTCTGGAACGTCGATTGTAATACCTCCAACAGTGTCAATCGCCTGCTTAAAGCCGTCAAAATCTACCATCACATGATAGTGAATTGGTATACCGATGGTCTCCTCTAACGTACTTTCTAGTAATCGAATTCCGGCATCGTCTGGATCTTCATTGTCTTTCACATCATAGTTTTTGCCAGTTGAAAATACCGAATTTATCTTCATTTCACCAAAGTCGCCAAGATCTACATAGAGATCACGAGGGATACTGAGAAGAGCAGCTTTTTTGTTCACAGGGTCAATGCTGGCAACAATTATAGTATCTGTTAGGTCTGCGCCAGCGTGACCTGCGCCGCCTCTACCGAGTAGCAAAACGTTAACTCGACCGTCGCCTTCACCATTTAATCGTGACGGATCAACACCCTCTTGAAGTGCAAGTGCATCACCGCCCCCACGAAACACCTTAAGTAGACTTAAGTACCCTTTGCCGAATAAATAACCACCAGACAATAAGAATACAATAACAAGAGATGATAAAGCCTTACGTAAAATCTGCTTATTATGTCTTTTGTGTTCATGTTGCTTCTTTCGCTTTGAAGCTTCAGGCATATCAAGTTTAATTGATTCTTTGTCACTGCTTTTGGACCATTCAGAAGGAGAGAGTGATGGTTTGCTTGTGCCGTAAAAACCGTCTTTTCTTTTGAAGTCACCGATAGCCGGCCTTTTAGAATCAACATTAGATAAATTGCTTGCCGGCCTGGTTCGACCTACTCGCTGAGCTCTGCTACCGCCCATAAAACCATCGACAGATGATCCTGAACTTCTTTTACCTGGTGTGTTTCGTTTAAAATTATCCATTCTAAGTTGTTTATAAGTGTACCTGTTAATGCTTATGTTTTACTAATTGTTTTAGGTTTATTTATCAAAAGTCGTTATAGTGTTGCCAGGAAAAGTCATGCAACAAGACCACACTATACCACAGTCGGACGAACAATATACACCATCTTTTGAACAACCAAATGGTGACTTAGAGCCACAACTTCCACCAGAGAAGAAACGACATCCTATCCGAAGCTTTTTAGCAAATTTCGGAATTCTTATAGCAGCGCCCTTAATCGCACTCCTATTAATTGCGTTTGTTTTTCAATCTTACGAAGTAGACGGCCCAAGCATGCAAAACACACTACAGGACAAAGACCGACTCGTTGTACTCAAGCTTGGCAAAACCATTGCTAGTGCAAGAAATAAAGACTATATACCAGATCGCTACAGTATTATTATTTTCCACAAAGGCGATATAACAGAACTTGAATCTGGTGATCGTCAACTAGTTAAGCGTGTTATTGCCCTTCCTGGAGAAAGAGTTACAGTCCAAGAAGGCGTAGTCACTGTATATAACGATGACCATCCAAACGGTTTTAATCCAGACACCAAAACCGAATCTACTAAGGATATTAAAGGCCCAACTCAAGGTAACATTGACCTGACCGTTAAGTCGGGTGAACTATTTGTGCTTGGCGATAACAGAAATAATTCATCTGATTCACGGGTATTTGGGACAATAGACAATAGTAGCGTTGTTGGAGAACTTGCACTACGAATATTCCCATTCAGTTCATTTAAATCATTCTAAATAACTATCTAACTCAGCTTTTCTAGTAACGATCCTAGCTCTTCATCGTTTTTGAATGTTATTTCTATCCGTCCACCCTTTGCAGTCCTCCGGAGTCTTACATCTGTAGAAAGACGCTTTTCCAACTTCTTTGTCTCTATTGTTTTTACAACTAATCGTTGACTTGCAGACTTAGATTGATCTGTCTTTTTTTGGTTTTTAACACCTAAGACATACTGCTCGGCTTGGCGCACTGTCAATTTTTTATCTATTATTTGCTGCAAAAGTTTAGCTTGGTCAATAGGCGAATCTTTTATGGCTAGTAATGCTCTTGCGTGACCTTCTGTTATCTTGCCGTCACGTAGTGCTGCCTTTGCTTGTTCTGGAAGTTGGAGTAAGCGAACAATATTATTTACAGTCGTTGCGGCTTTGCCGAGTCGTTTTGCTATTTCGTTATATGCGACATTAAACTGTTGGTGCAGCCGTTCTATGGAAATTGCTTGCTCTAGCGGAGACAAATCAACCCTTTGTACATTTTCAATCAATGCAATCTCTAGTCGCTCGATATTTTCTGTAGAACGCACAATGCATGGAACGGTCTTTAACCCTGCAAGCTTTGCCGCACGCCACCGCCTCTCCCCTGCAACTATTGTATACATTTTTTGTTCATCAATGGTTACAATCAACGGTTGCAGTATTCCATGTCGTTTTATAGAAGTTGCAAGCTCCTCTAGCTTGCTCTCATCAAAATGAGTTCGTGGCTGGTTTTTGTCAGCTTGAACAGCATCAATGGGTATATTCTGTATTCGCTCATTTTTTTCCAGCAGTGCTGCAGTATCTATAGTTTTAGGAATTAATGAATCAAGCCCACGCCCGAGTCCAGTATTAGCTGACATGACTTAACACCTCCTTTGCAAGAGCTTTGTAAGCCCGTGCGCCTTTTGACCATTTATCATGCTCTGCAATTGTCTTTCCGTAACTTGGTGCTTCTGCCAAACGAATGTTCCGAGGTATTACAGTCTTAAACAATGATTCCCCAAAATGCTTGGCAAGTTCATCTTTAACCTGGCCAGATAAACTTGTTCTATTGTCATACATAGTCAGTACCACCCCAAGAATAGTCAGTTCGCTATTTAACCCAGATCGCACATCTTGTATCACCGAAAGCAACTGACTAAGTCCTTCAAGTGCGTAATATTCCGCCTGCACCGGCATTAAAGTGCTGTTGGCAGCTGTCAGCGCATTTACTGTCAGCAGCCCAAGAGACGGCGGACAGTCAATCAAGATAATATCGTGAGAACTTGCAGATAGTGCATTTTTAAGTAGAAATTCACGTTGTGCGACATTAACCATATCGACTTCAGCTGATGCCAAGTTCGCATTACTCGGCACAAGAAAAACGTTTGGCGTGTTTGTAGCAACAATTGTCTGGTCAAGTGAAGCCTGAGAAAATAACACATCATAAAGAGCTGATTTTAAAGAATGCTTGTCCACGCCAAAACCACTTGTTGCATTACCTTGTGGATCGGCATCAACAACCAACACTGATTTACCTAGCTTTGCTAAATATGCGGCTAGATTGATTGTGGTGGTGGTTTTACCAACTCCACCTTTTTGATTTATTACCGCTATGCGGTGACTCATATTGTACCCCTGTCTTATATATAGATTACCACTATAGACCTGCTGAGTAAACGATGCTTACTGAGCCTATAATTTACGTAAATACATCTACCGTAAACTGCCTTGTTCACCTTTTATGATTATTTATTACTGTATGTCATGAGTTGTCTGTTTCTATAATCATAGTTAAATGTAGCCTTAGTTTGTGTTTGTTGCTTCCTCTACCGTAAAGCGAATTCTATCAACTGTCATATTTGCACCACTGCTCGTTGCTGAATCCGAACAAAGAGTATAAAACACCTGGCTTGTCGTGGCTGGTGTGTCAACGAAAATTATAGTAGAGCTGGCAATCTCACCGGAGTTAGTCGTGAACGTTGAGCCTTTCGACCCAACTACTGTTCCTGTTCCGCATATTGGAATAATACCTATTGAACGCTCTACCCTAAAGACCAGTGATCTATCCTGCGAAGTTGAGCTGCTTACCTCCACGACAAAACTACCGATCACTGAGCGAGCAGCTGTGGATGGGGTAAGGTTTGGATATGAATTATTGTTTTCTGCTCCAGTGTTCCAATAATTTGTAATATTATTAGCTGCTGCTGCGTTTGCGACCGTATCAATGAAACTTCTTATCTGTCGGGTTCCAATACAATCTTTCCAAATTCCCTCCTCATAACACCTAAACTTGGATGTTGAAGTGTTATAGTACATAGCACCGTTTATTCCAGTTGGATCCGATGCCGAAGAGTAACTATCGACTACCAGCATAATAGCTGTTGCGTCAGTCGTAGATGAACCAATATTAACGACATTTCCACTGCTATTTACCGTAAAGTAAGATACCGTTCCACCAGCATTTCTTACTCGCAGAGCTGCTGTAGATGTAGACCTTATATCAGTAGTACCATCTAGTGCAACGCTAAAGTTTGTAGAACTTATCACCAATGGACTATTAGCTCCACCTATTGAAATTTGGCCGGTAGAAGTTCCAGTATTTATATTTGTTGGATTATTGGAGTTAGCGTTTAAATTAATCGTGCCTGTAAGTGTGGCTCCGCCGCTTATAGTTGCAAGCCCTGACGCTCCAATTGTCGTAACCCCAGCCAGAGGCCCTGTATTAATTATTCCCCCACTATTGAGATTCAAGTTGCCGCTTGTGAAGGTCATTCCTGTAATACCACTAAGTGCACCGACATTTATGATGAGTCCGTTAATAGTGTTGCCGGTGATTGCAGCGGTGATTGCGCCGGATGCACCAATAGTTGTGATGCCACTTAGGGCTCCGGCACTGGTTACATCAAAATTAGTTGAATCAATAACGAGTGGAGCTGATCCGCCACCAATAGTGACTGTTCCAGTTGATGTACCTATGTTGATGTTAGTGGCAAAGTTGGAACTAGCGTTTAGCGATACGATTCCACCTATTGATGTGATTGCTCCTGTGTTACCTATGCCAGTGATGTTTGTTAACGCACCAGCATTAGTCAGCCTCGTAATACTATTAGTTTGAATGACACCAGCGGTCGTGTTTATATTACCACTTGCCGTAATTGACGTAACACCACTTAGTGCACCCGCATTAATAATCAGTCCATTAATAGTATCTGTTGTTGTAGCTCCTGTTATTGCACCGGATAATCCAAGGGTAGTGATGTTGGTGAGTGCTCCAGCATTAGTAAGTCTGGTTATGCTGTTGGTTTGGAATCCACCGGCGGTAGTATTGATGTTTCCAGATCCACTAATTGTTGTTCCGCCAGATATTGCACCGGATAAAGTCAGGCTAGTGACACTACTGAGTGCACCACTGTTAATTACTAGACCATTGATGGTGTTGCCAGTTGTTGCGGCGGTGATTGCTCCGGACGCTGAAATGGTAGTAATTCCACTAAGCGCACCTGAGCTATTGACTCTAAAGTTAGTGGAGTCAATAACAAGTGGCGCAGCAGTATTGCCGATAGATATTTGTCCGGTTGTTGTGCCGGTACCAATGCTGGTAGTGTTCGTACCTGCATTGTTGTTCAGCGAGATTACCCCAGTAGTTGTTTGACCTCCGGTGTTTTGTATCTGACCAATCCCGGCATTAAGACCAACACTAGTGACAAGGCCTGTAGCGTTAACGGTAGTTGCTCCAGCTATTGAGCCAGTGTTAGTTATGCCGCCGTTGTTTAGATTTAGGCTGCCACTTGTGAAGGTCATGCCAGTAACACCACTTAGGGCTCCGGCGTTAATAATCAGTCCATTAATAGTATCTGTTGTTGTAGCTCCTGTTATTGCTCCAGATAATCCAAGCGTAGTGATGTTGGTGAGTGCTCCAGCATTAGTAAGTCTGGTTATGCTGTTTGTTTGTAGACCACCACCAGTGGTATTTATGTTGCCAGATCCAGTAATTGTTGTTCCGCCAGATATTGCACCGGATAGAGTCAGGCTGGTAACACTACTTAGTGCGCCACTGTTAATTACTAGACCATTGATGGTGTTGACGCTTGTAGCGGCAGTGATTGCGCCGGACGCTGAGATGGTTGTAATGCCACTTAGGGCTCCGGCACTACTAACGTCAAAGTTAGTAGAATCGATTACAAATGCAGTATTGTTATCTCCAAGAGTTAGTGTGCCATTGCCGGTAAAGGATAAATTGTTGCTTGCGAGTGCAAGTGAAGTATTGCCAACGAGTGTTCCACCTAGCCCAACTGTGTTTGATGTGCGAGTAAGTCCATTGTTAAATGTGAGTGGTGATTCGAAATCAGTGCCGCCCGTTGCCAGTCCTACGTTACCCGATGCATCCACTTTAAGTATTCCTGCTACAGATGCAAAGCTATTAAAAACAAGGCTACCAGTGGTGCTGATACCCGTAATATTGGTAAGTGCACCGGCGTTAGTCAGTCGAGTGACGCTGTTGGTTTGGAGTGCTCCAGCTGTGGTATTGATGTTGCCAGATCCAGTGAATGTTGTTCCGCCAGATATTGCACCGGAAAGAGTCAGGCTGGTGATATTAGTAAGTGCACCGGCGTTAGTTAGTCTGGTGACGCTGTTGGTTTGGAGTGCTCCAGCTGTGGTATTGATGTTGCCTGAACCAGCGTAGGTAGTTCCACCAGATATGGCACCAGTTAGTCCTAGGGTGGTGATGTTGGTTAATGCCCCGGCATTAGTTAGCCTCGTAACACTGTTAGTTTGAATAACACCAGCAGTAGTATTGATATTGCCTGAAGCAGTAATGGTCGTGACACCGGCTAGTGAGCCTGTGCTTACGATACCCCCATTAGCTAAATTAAGATTACCACTAACAAAAGTAATTCCCGTTACTCCTGAAACTGTACCTGAGTTAGTGATCCCACCAGAGTTATTATTAATTCCACCCGTAATGTTTGCGCCCCCTGAAATAACCGTAAGACCAGTAATGTTTTGGAGTGCCCCAGCATTGGTCAGTCGCAGGGTACCATTAGTGCTAAAATTGCCGTTTACAAGATTAGCATTACCAGCTGTGTCGATAGTAAATTGAGTAACCGAATCCGTGATGAAGCCTAGACTATTGGTATCGGTAGTACCGAGAATAGCTGGGGATCCAAAGGCGT
Source organism: Saccharimonadales bacterium (SeqCode) (assembly GCA_038316995.1). Lineage (GTDB taxonomy): Bacteria > Patescibacteriota > Saccharimonadia > Saccharimonadales > JAXHNE01 > JAXHNE01. The sequence continues at coordinate 29,084 of JBBQAZ010000006.1, forward strand.
TTCCGTTTTGTACGAATTCTGTTCCGCCTCCACCGCCGGTAGCTGTTAACGACTTCCATAACGAGCCATTGTAACCCTCAAAATCAGTACCGGTCCAGCGCAAGGTTCCGGCGTTAGTATTTGTAGTTGTCCCGAGACGAATAGCTCCTGTAATGTCAAGCAATTCCGCCGGTGAGCTTGTTCCAATCCCTACGCGACCATCTGCACGCACATAAAGTCCCTGAGTGGCGCCATTATTGCTGGTTGCTCTTAAGACGTACTGACCGGTACCACTAGATTCAACATCAATACTCAACCCGTTTCCATTAGCATTTGTACTATCGAGTAATGCAAGTACACCCGTACCGGCGTTTGTTAATCGCAACCCGTCCACAGCACCTGTTGAAAGCTGTTCTAACCCAAGCAGGTACCCTGAATCAGTTCCAAGTAATGCTGGGTTTCGAATTATAAGTGAATCATCATTGTTCGTTAGTGCAATTACAGAATCACCTCCGTTTGTATCATTATCGTATGCCGTCTGGAGTGTTGTGTTTCCGCCAAGCACACTGTCGTCGTCAGAACATTCAAGCTCTCCAGAAGCATTTGCTGTAATTGCGCCTCCGTTTACGTTTCCCGAACAATTTAGAGTTGTTGTTATTGTTCCTGTTTTAGAAATACTAAATACGTCCCCACCATTGCCCTGGAATTGAGCCAGAAGCCCTGCACCGGTTTGATTTATGCGGAGTGCTGCGAGAGCACTATTGACTGCTTGGATGTTAGATGGCGCTAACTGGACCAGCTCATTAGCACCAATTGTTCCACTACCGTTCGTGAGTGTTTCTGACTGGTTAGCCCGAAATGCGTATGGAACAGCCGTGAGTTTAATTCGAGGTGTCATTTCGCCGTCACCGTTCACATTCATTGTCATCCACTTTTGCTGCGACCAATCAATTGCTCCAAAAGCAGTTACCGATCCAAGCTCCGTACTAAAATATCCATTCTTTACCTGAACCGTAGCCTGAGTCTCGCTCCAGACACTACTGCCACCAGTTAGTGAATTGTAAAAACTAAACTCGATCGAATAGCTTCCGTCAGAAACTAGCGAACCATTCGCCTTGTAAAGTCGAGCCTGAAAGTTAAGCGTGTCGGCAGTTGCTGCATATACGCGCGTAGGCATATACGCGCGCGTATAAGAAAATACCCCAAGGAACAATAAAACACATAACAAAGCCCTACCAGTAGTAGGCTTAACCATCCTGAATGCTATACGCAGACAGTGTCGTACAATATTTCGAGCAAGTGCTCGGTCAGTCATGAATTGTCCGTCTTTGTTTTTTGTGTTTATTTCTTGTCCCGCTTTTTTCCGATTTTGAGTAGTCTGCAATCAGATTGCGAACCCTAGTGAAAAGTTGCCGGGATGATCCGTTTTTGTTTTTGTCGAATCTACTACTATTTTACACTTTTTAACCCTTGCTTGTAAAGTGTTACTTCCCTGTTGCGAAAGTATCTCGTAACCGCGATAAATTCGCCTTCACGCCTGATACCCAAGGTATAAAGATTTATACCAACTAGCCGTATTATACTAGTATTACAATACTACTTATTCAATTTTGTTACGTATCCAAACCATATGTCATCACTTAACTTCTTATTAGAGGATATCAACACTAAAAGCCCTTTTCTAATTAGAACAAGTGATTGTATTCCGCCACCTTTGTCAGAAAATCCATGATAGACCTTGTTGCCGTCTATTTCTATCACATTTTGTGCCTGAAAGCTTTTAGCAAGTTCTTCTAATTTGCTTGCTTCATCTCCTTTAAAGCTCTGCGGTAACTCTTGTTGACTTATTTTAATCGTTGCGCCTGATAATTCATCTGTAAATGCGTACACCGGTGGATTTTCTGGCGGGCTAATTAGTACCGTATTTAGCTCTCCTGTGCCTCTGCCTGAGGGCGTTAGAATACTAAACTCGTATTTATCCACCTTGGGAAGCTCTCTGGGGCCAGAGGCTTGGCCATTAGCTTGTTGGGCGTCATTTTCGCCTGAGTTGCTGTTATTTTTTGACAATAATCCGTATAAACCACCAACGCCTATAACGGCGATTACCCCGGTTATGAGCAGCGGTTTTCTTTGCAATCCTTTTAATTTATAACGCCGTAGTACTTCTTGGTAATTAATTAAACGTGATTTTTTAGATTCTTGCACCTTTTTGGAATTAACGTTGATGGAACTATCGCTGCCACTAATGGGGCGTGCACGCCTAAAATTGTTCCTTAGTGCATCGTCTCGATTTTGTTCTTCTCTCTTACCTACCATGCGATAATTATGTCACACTCTATAAAAACGTATAGAAAATTTATATCTTTGGGATAAATTAATCTACGAACAAGAGAATCTTTTGGTTAGTTACATAATTATTAAAACGGCGTGTTTAAGGGCTGTTGTTCGCCGCCAGTGAATGTTTTTCCATGCCTAAGTCTCTTTGAGGGATCGGACGTAAAGAATAGTGACAAATCGGCTATTGTAGGGCCTCTGGTGACGTCTTCAGGGTAACCAAAAGTGAAAGAGCTGTCTATATTCACAGACATATAAAAGAATCGAGCAAAGTTAGAATTTGCACCAGCCGCATCTTTTGGCGTGTAAGTCTCTGGTTGGCCCAGCGTAACTGTACCAAAGTTAGTTTCCTGGCCCCATGCCGCCGCAGCATTGGTAGAAGATCTATAGCGCATTTTCCAGCGGGAACCAATAGAATTATCGAGCCCGTTCATTAACCATTTTGTTGGAAATACATTCGTGTCGGTATCAATCATTTTTGAGTATTTAGCCACCTGGGGTTGTGACTGCAGTGTAGTCTGAACAGAGCGATTTGCGCCAGTATAGGTAAGTGACGATACCGGCCCACAGGCTCCCCCAAGCACATAGGCTTTGCCTTCGTTATAAACAGTGGAATTACCGTACCTATTACCTGCATACTTCACGTTTGTTTCATACCAATCACCAAGCCCAGTCGGGTTATTACCCGATGCAATTGTTGTATTAGCGCTAATTGGCGCAACAATTGTATTACTGTCGCAAACCGTGTCTGCAGATCTTCCCCCGAATAAATACATAAACCCATTGGCTGCGAATCCATCCGCACCTCTAATTTTATCTGGCAAGCTAGTAGAGAAAGTCCAATCATCTAGAGTTCCATCTGAATTAATTTGGGTATACTGTGAATCGCTTAAATATTGAGCACCGTTATAGCCTCCTAAAATATATAGGTTGTTCGCATACGCAACCGCAACGTGACCTACTCGGGCCACATCAAATGCCGTTCCAGTGGCCCAAGCAGATCCGATGTCTCCACCGCTACTGAGCTGTGGA
>JBBQAZ010000007.1:0-31738 GCA_038316995.1 Saccharimonadales bacterium (SeqCode)
AAAACAAAGAATCGATGAAACGTCTAAGTACATTCGACCCCGCGAAAAAACCATGGACTATGCATTCATGTTCATTCCATCAGAGGCAATTTATTATGACTTGCTTATAAATAACGTTGGCGCAACTGGTACAGCAGCGCGAGATTTACTTGAATACGCTTTCCGCGAAAAGCAGGTTATTATCGTTAGCCCAACAACCTTCATGGCCTACCTGCAAACAGTCATGCAAGGACTGCGTGCACTTGAAATTGAAGAAAAAGCTAAAGATATCCAAAAAAATGTTGGGAAACTTGGTCGACATCTTGGCGGATATAAAACATTCATGGAAAAGTTGGGTAATTCACTAGGAACTACGGTAAATCATTACAACAGTGCGAGTAAAGAATTTAGAAAAGTTGACACAGATGTTTATAAAATTTCCGGGGAAACGGTTGGAGCGCTCGAGGCTGAGCTTACTAAACCCGACGAGGATGACGATTAATGAAAGTCGTAGTGGTGGGTAGTGGTTTTGGTGGTGTGAAAGTTGCACTTGAGCTCGCTAATAAATCTAATATTGATGTAACACTAGTGAGTCAAATACCAAATTTTGAGTATCACGCGGCACTTTATAGGTCCGGCACTGGGCATTCTCCGCTAGAAGTGGTCTTACCGCTTCGGGATATTTTTAAACGCGCTATGAATGTGAAGATCGCATTAGATAGGATTGTTGGAATCGATACAAACAAGCAAACAGTTGTGAGCGAAGCAGGAGAATCCTATAAGTACGACAAGGTTATTTTTGCTATGGGAAATGTCGTGAACTACTTTGACATTTCTGGTATGGAGGGCTCAACGATGACTTTAGATACCATAACGAACACTATTGCGCTACGTCACGAGCTAACAACACTATTTAAAAGCAATCAAAAGACAGTCAAGGTAGCTGTTATTGGTGCTGGACCAGCAGGCGTAGAGCTAATTGGCGAACTTCAACACTATGCAGACTTAGTCGCAGATAAGTACGGCCTGCAAGCAGCTAAGGTTCTCGCAACACTAATTGAAGGCTCCGACCGTGTACTTCCTACACTGGATTCGAAGGCAAGTGTTAAGGCGCTTAAGAGGCTTAAGCAATTAAAAGTAAAAATTATGCTTGGGACTCAAGTTAATTCCTGTTTGCCAGGTAAAGTTTGTATTAGTTCAGGCGACATAGACGCTGATCTGATTGTCTGGACTGCAGGCAGTAAGGCAGTTGGCTTTTATAGTGAGCACCCAGAGGAATTTGACTTAGAGCGTGGAAGAGTAAGAGTTGACCAGTATTTGCATGCAGTCGGGCACGAAAACATTTATGTGATTGGCGACAATGCAGCAACGCCGTATTCTGGAATGGCCCAAACTGCACTACATGATGCCAGTTTTGTTGCAAAAAACATACTACTCGAACAAAAAAACCAACGCTTGAAATGGTACGTGGCAGTAAGGCCTGTTTATGCAGTACCAATTGGCCCAAACTGGGCATTACTGCAGACAAAGACAAAAGTTATAAGCGGGTATAAGGCTTGGCTTGCACGTAGAAGGGCCGATTTGGCAATTTATCGTAACTTCCAGCCGTATAAACAGGCATTAAAAACGTGGCGAAAAGGCAATAAACTTGCAAAATTCTAGTGTTAGATATGAAATTTAATTTAAATTGTATTTAAATTAAATTTTCATAAATATCCTATATTGCCCGGTGGCTTTGATACTAAAAAGGTTATTTAGTTTTTAAAAGGTCAATTACTAAGGCTGCTGTCCATGAAAAATATGACGCGCCACCAGGTTCGCCGCTGATAGGGCTATAATACTCGTGCATTTGTTCGTCGACCATTTCAAGAGTTGATTCCTTTAGAGCATTTGCATGGTCTTTGAATTCAAGTCGTTTAAGTCCGTCGATAATAAGCCAGTTAGTGTTTACCCATGTTGGTCCTTGCCAATAGCCAAGCTCTTTGAACCAGGGCGACTCTACGCTTACACTGGGAACTGGGAAAGCTGGGCCATAGGCATGTGCGTTTTCTAGTTGTTTTATGAGTAACTTTGCCCGGTTTTTGCTAATTGTCCCGGCATAAAGTGGCATGAGACTGGCGATACTTGGTTCTTTTATCAGCTTGTGCGTAACGAAGTTTCTAGAATAGTACTGGTTACTGTAAGGGTCCCAAAGTGTTTCCAGTGCTCCCTGAGATTTTGCCATTTGCTCCTGCAGATTTTCAGGAACTTCTTCTTTTATAGCTTTTGCAATTTCAAGCAGTAGTTGGTCGTTTCTGATTAAAATACAGTTAAAACTTAGGTCTTCAATTGCAAAGTGTGAATGACTTAGAATTCTGTCTATGTCGTATAACTTTCGTCGTAAGCGCCTTTGTACGCTATAGAGTGAGAGCGCTTCAATAGTGTCTAACCGTTGTTCTGCTGGAATACGTTTTGTGTCGCGTCTAAAAAGACGAATAATTTTATCAAGGTGAATTTTCTTAACAACCTGAATCCATATTGGCATTTGGTGTTCATGAAGTTCGCGCATCCATGGTGGCGTGTTATCAAGACCGGTTTCCCAGGGGTGAACTTGAATAGTTAGGCCTTCCTGATGTGGATCACGTTCTGTATGTAGCCATTGATGATATGCAAGAAGACGCGGGTAGACTTTTTTATACCAAAGTTTACGCTCTGGAGCAGTTAGTTTTTTGCCAATCTGAACCACGGCTTCTGCGATAATCGGCGGTTGGGTAATTCCGCTAGTAGACAGTTCAAAAGGGGCGGCGGGGTTAATCCAGCTGCGCCAAAACCGTGCATCGCGCGTACTGTGGTGCTCGTCACTAATAATCATGTTTGGAATCATGCCGTTTGACCACTGGCCACCAAGCATGCGCAATATTTCAAGTTGAGCACGATCGATATCAAGATGTCGTAGACCTATCGCAATAAAGCAACTATCCCACAGCCATTGGTGTGGGTATAGCTCGGGTGCCGGGACGGTAAAATCACCGCGGTCGTTAAGAGCTAATACTTCTTTTGCATGCTCCAAAACAACCGACTTATCTTCCATGAGTACAAGTATACCGCATGTGCTTGTAAGAATTTACTATCTAAAATTAGTGAAGCTTACAGGAAAATCGAAGTCTTGAGATTTTAGAAGGTGCATTGTTTGTTGTAGTTCGTCTTTTTTAGCACTTGTAATTCTAACTTCGTCACCTTGAATCTGCGTTTTAACCTTTGGTAGTTCGTCGCGCACTAGTTTTGTAATCTTCTTGGCTTTTTCTTGGTCTAAGCCTTTTTTAAATGGAACTTCTTTGGTGGTTTTGAGGTTGGTAGTCGTGGCTTCTTTAGATGTATCTAGGACTTTTTGACTTTGTCCACGAGTTGCGAGTTTTTTGCGCACCATATCTATGATTGCCTCGATATGGTAATCACTATCCCCGGTGATCTTTAGACCTGCTTTATCGTCAAGCCATTCAAGTTTGGCGCCTGTGCCTTTAAAGTCGTAGCGACTGTCAATTTCACGCTGTGCTTGGTCGAATACGTTGTTCATTTCTGCCTTGTCGTAATCTGAAACAATATCAAAACTAAAATTTGCCATTTAAACTCCTTAACTAGCTTAATTTTAACACGTGACGGTGTTATACTTGAGGTTAATATGAGTTATCAAAACGAAAAGGTGGCAAGTGTTGCCGAAGTGCTAAAGAATCGCATAGGTGACCTAGATGTAAAATCGGATATTTTAAAATCAACAGAGCTAAAAGCGCTGTACAGCGAAATCCCAACTTTAGCAGCGGAAGATCGTGCAGAATTTGGTCAAGAAATAAATAAACTTAAAAATGAACTTAATGAATTAATTGACGAACATCAAGAAAAAGCCGAAAAGTTGCCACCGATAGACGTTGCTGCGCCATTTGCACCGAACACAAAATTAGAGAATAGACCGAGATTATTCACGAGTTCGCAAGGCTCTAAACATCCGTTGACTACAGAAATGGAGCGAATAAGCGACATATTTTACCGAATGGGGTTTGAAATAGTTGAATCGCGCCAAATAGACGACGATTATCATATGTTTGGGAGTTTAAACTTTCCAGAAGGCCACCCAGCACGCGACGATTACGATACCTTTATGACTGAGGATGGCTTGATTGCACCTGCACATACTAGCACCATGCAAAATCGTGTGATGAGTGAACGAAAACATTTGCTTGATGAAGGCAAAGCAATTGCCGTGGCGATTCCAGGCAGAGTGTTCCGCAACGAAGACCTAGATGCAACCCACGAACACACCTTTCATCAATTAGAGGGCGTGTATGTTGCTAAGGGAGCAAATGTTGGTAACTTGGTTGCAACTCTAAAAACTTACTTGAGCGAGTATTTTGGCGAAGATTTAAACGTTAAACTGCAACCATTCTACTTTCCGTTCACCGAACCTAGTTTTGAAATGGCAGTTGAACGCCCGCAAGCATTGCGTAAAGATGATAGCGAAGAACAGCAGTGGCTAGAGCTGCTTGGTTGTGGCATGATTCACCCGAACGTACTGCGAGAGGCCGGAATAGATCCAGAAATCTACACTGGTTTTGCTTGGGGTTGTGGCATAGAGCGACTGGTACTAATGCGACACGAAATAGAAGATATTCGCCACTTTAACAGCGGAAAACTAGACTTCTTGAGGCAGTTCTGATGAGTACGATTTTTGACAAGATTGTTTCTGGTGAGATGAAATCATGGATTGTTTGGGAGGATGCTAAGCATTTGGCATTTTTAACACCTTTTCCTAATACGCCTGGCTTTACGGTAGTGATTCCTAAAGAAAACCCTGGTGGTAATATATTTTCGATTGATGATGCAATTTATCACGAACTACTTGAAGCGACTCGAACTGTAGCTAAAATATTAGAAAAGGCTTTTAAGATAGAGAGAATAGCAATGATATTTGAAGGCGAAGCAGTGCCACATGTTCATGCAAAATTAATGCCAATGCACGGTATTGGCGAACCTTTCAAAGAGATTAAACCAGATCCAAAATTCTACGAGCAGTATCCTGGGTATTTAACATCACTTGAAGGCCCAAAAATGGAAGAGAAAAAATTGGATGAAATTCAAAAGAAAATCCTAGAGGCCCAAAAATGAGGATATTTATTTTTGGGGACAGTATCGCGCAGGGATTTTTTGATAACCAGGGTGGCTGGGCGCAAAGGCTTGCCAACTATTTTCACCAAAAAACATTAAAAAGCATGAACGAAGATAATGTTAACTGGGTTGAAGTTCATTGTCTTGGTGTATCTGGCGATGATGCGGTCGGAATTGAGAGTCGCATTGAAAACGAAATAATGGCAAGACGCATTGGTGAAGATAATTTAGAGCTTGTTATTATCGCGGTAGGAGCAAATGATTCTCTTCTGAAGAATAACGAGGCGGTAGTAGATGTTTACGAATTTCAAAAACGAATCGAGAAGTTGACAGAAAAAGCAAAGAAAATTTCAGAAAATGTTGTGTTGGTGGGTCTCACGGCTGTAGACGAGATACTCACCAACCCTTGGAAATTTAGTTCAACAGGAAAACAGTGGATCAATGTGAGAATGAACTTGTTCGAGGACACTATTAAACAGTGCTCGATTACTCACGACGTGTCGTTCATACCAATTCACGACGATTTTTTAGCACACTTGAAGTCAGGAAAGAGCTTGCTGAGTGATGGATTGCATCCTAACACCGATGGTCATGTGCTTATATATAGTACAATTCAGCCAAAAATTGAGGAGTTGATTTCATGAAAGTTAGTTTAAATTGGGTTCGGCAATTTACGGATGTTGAGCTTGCTACTGAAGATTTGGTAAAAAAAATTGGCGAGCAACTTGGGGCTGTTGAAGAAGTTATAGTATTAGGTCCAAAATACGAAAATGTCGTAATTGCGGAAGTTAAAACCTGCGAGAAACACCCTGACGCAGATAAGCTGAGTATATGCATGATTGACGACGGTGGAGTAGTAGAAAATGTAGAGCGAACAGATGGTCTTGTCCAGGTTGTTTGCGGAGCTCCAAATGTGAAAGCTGGAATGAAAGTTGCCTGGTTGCCGCCTGGATCAACGGTACCTAGCACTTACAGTAAAGACCCATTTGTATTAGAAGCACGCGAGCTGCGCGGCAAAGTAAGTAACGGCATGCTTGCGAGCATGAAAGAGTTAGCAATTGGCGACAGCCACGAAGGGATTTTAGAAGTTGACGTTCCAGCGGATATCGGGCAAAAGTTTGCGGACGTATACCAGTTAAATGACACGATTATTGATATTGAAAACAAGATGTTTACGCATCGCCCTGATTGTTTTGGACAGTTAGGAGTAGCCCGCGAAATTGCTGGAATAACTCATAAGCAGTTTACTAGCCCGGATTGGTATACGACTCCATTGGAGCAAGACTCAAGTCTCAAGACTCAAAGATCAAATGAACTCAAGCTTGTTGTGCAAAATGACATTCCGGATTTAGTTCCGCGATTTGTTTGTGTTCCTATTGCCGGCGTAGATGTTAAAGAAAGTCCTGTAATGATCCAATCATTCCTAAGCCGAGTAGAGGCCAAACCAATTAATAACATAGTGGACATAACGAACTATATTATGTTGCTCACTGGACAGCCGTTACATGCATACGACTACGACAAAGTAGTAAAGCTAACTGAAGGCGAAGGTGCAGTAATCAAGGCGCAACATGGTGACGGAAAAATGAAAGTGAAGCTACTTAACGGAAAAACACTAGCTCCAAGAAGTTCTGACATTGTAATTGCGACAGATTCGCAAATAGTTGGGGTTGGTGGTGTCATGGGTGGCGCAGAAACAGAGGTGGATGAAAACACCAAGAATGTCATCCTAGAATGCGGTAATTTTGACATGTACACCATTAGACGCACCAGTATGGGCCTAGGACTGTTCACGGATGCAGTGACTCGATTTAATAAAGGTCAGTCACCACTACAAAATGACACAGTACTGGAAGAGGCGCTTGCAATGATACTTTCGCTTGCTGGTGGATCAGTTGCCGGAGATGTACAAGACGCTAAAGGCGAAGTAGATTTGCCGAATCAGGTTGAGGTTGAAGCGAGTTTTGTTTCTGAGCGGCTTGGTGAGCCAATATCTGCAGATGATATAAAAAAACTTCTTAGTAACGTTGAGTTTAACGTCGAATTACACGGAGAAAAAGCTGTTATTGACGTGCCGTTTTGGCGAACAGACATAGAAATACGGGAAGACATTGTTGAGGAAGTTGGACGTCTGATGGGCTTTCACCATTTGCCTGTTAACTTGCCGAATCGATCCATGCAGCCTGTTAAAAAAGACAGATTACTAGAGCTAAAATTAACAATTCGGGATATCTTGAGTGCTGCTGGCGGAAATGAATTACTGACTTATAGCTTTGTTCATGGTGATTTAATTGATAGCGTCGGACAAGATAAAGAGAAAGCTTTTAAGATCGCAAATGCGCTTAGCCCTGACTTGCAATACTACCGTATGAGTATCGTTCCAAGCCTACTAGACAAGGTGTACGGGAACAGCAGGGCTAAACACCAGAACTTTTTATTGTTTGAAATTGGCAAAGCACACCTGAAAGATTTTAAAGGCGAAGATGGCTTACCTAAGGAAGAAGAACGCCTGGGCGGTGTATTGATGACCGATGATAAACATCCGGCACATTACCATGCGCAATTATACGTAACCCAATTACTTGACCGGATGGGTATTCGTGGTGCTGAGTTTGAGACTATTGATCATCCTTTTGAGTTTGAAAGTGGTAAACAGTGTCTAGCGCCATTTGAACAAGAAAGAACAGCGGTCGTGAAACTAGGTAGTGATGTGCTTGGTATTGTCGGTGAGTTTAATGCTAAAACCAGAAAAGCGCTTAAACTGCCAAAGTCTACCGCCGGTTTTGAGCTCACCATAACTAGGCTACTCGAAGCAAACAAATTTATTGCCTATAAAGCATTATCAAAATATCCTAGTGTCCAGCAAGATATTTCCTTGCAAGTTCCTAAAGATTTAAGTTTTGGTAAATTATCGCAGTTTTTGCGTGATAATTTAGAAGTTAGCAACGATTTACAATGGCATCTTGAACCTATTGATATATATGAAAAGGCAGAAGACAAACACGTCACTTTTCGTTTAACGATCGCTTCTAGCGATCGAACCCTTAAAGCCGATGAAGTGAATAGTATGCTTGATGATTTGGCGGAAAAGGCAAAGACAACACTTAATACTAAAAGGCTGTAATGAAACAACTTCTGCAAGTATTTCTTGCAGTAATAATCGGATTTGTTTTATTTAGCCAAAATACCAGTGCACAATCTGTGAATAATTTTGTTATAAACGATTTTGCAGGACGATATGAACTTTTCAATGACATAAATGGTGGGCGTATGCTCGTCACAGAAACGATTGAACTTACGTTTTCTGCGCAAAACCATGGAATACTGCGCGCTATTCCAGAAAATTATCAAGGTGATTCTTTGAAATTAGCTATTTTGTCGGTTGGCAGAGACGGTAAAAAGGAGCCATATACAACTTATGATGACAATGGAAACCAGGTACTAAAAATCGGCAATAAAAACCAAACGATTACCGGCGCCCATACCTATGAAATCAAGTATGAAATGCGTAATGTGATACGGTTTTTTGAAACACATAATGAATTTTTTTGGGATATAAATGGGGACCAATGGAGTCAGCCTTTTGAGCATGTAAGTGCTGAAATTGTACTTCCAGCCAGTAATGGCACACTTTCAATTCCAGAACCCGTATGCTATACGGGCAATTTTGGCGGCATAGATAACAATTGTCAGATTGAAAAAACAGAAAATGGTTGGATATTTGAAACAAATAAACAGCTTAATGCAAACGAAACACTTACAGTAGTTGTGGGTACGTCGGTTGGAACATTTCAGCCACGTACCTGGAATGATTGGGCGAGAGAACATGCCCTGGACGTAGTAGGCTTTTTTGTCTATCCATTGCTGGTGTTGTTGCCCGCATATAAGTATTGGCGGCGTAAAGGAAAAGATATTAAAGGCAGAGGAATTATTGTGCCTGAGTATCAAGCGCCTGAAGGTATTTTACCTTGCGAAGCCGGTGCAATTGCCGATTACAGGGTGGACGATCGTGATATTTCTGCCACCATCATTGATTTGGCAATTAAGGGCTACATAAGAATAATAGAGACCAAAAAGAACCGAAAATTACTCCCAGATTCTTTAAATTACGAATTTGAACTCATTAACATCGATACTACAAATTTAAAACCTTATGAGATAGAGATATTACGCGGAATTTTTGGAAAAAATTCACTCGTAGAATCTAGTATTGGTAATACTGTAAAAGTTTCTTCACTTAAGAGTCGTTTTTATGAAACTGTTGCGGAGGTGCGCAGAAACGTAAGTTCTTCACTTACGAGTGAAGGTTATTTTACTATGAACCCGATTTGGGCATCCGGAAAGCTAATGGCTGTTTTTGTTATTGGGTTAGTGTTTCTACCTTTCGTTTCTGGTATAACAATTGGCCTGCTTTTCGGCGGCCTATTGACTCTTCCGCTCGTTCTTGTTCTAGCATTGTTTATGCGAAAACGTACACAAAAGGGCGTCGAGGCCAGGGATTACATTGAAGGACTTAAAATGTATCTTTCGGTGGCAGAAAAAGATCGACTTGAAAAAATGCAAGGTCCTGACGCTGCTTATTCTATCCAAAAAAATTTGCCAAAGAAAACAGTAGATTTGTACGAAAAACTGCTTCCTTATGCAATTGTTTTGCAAGTAGAACAAGAATGGTCAAAGCAATTTAAGGATATTTATAAGAATCCACCTGATTGGTATGGTGGGAACTGGAATTCTTTTAATTCATTGGTTCTCTCAAACAGTCTTAGTTCTTCACTTAATGAAATGAGTGCAAATTTTAGCCCACCAAGTAGTTCAGGTTCTGGCAGTTCTGGATTCTCTGGTGGTGGCTCATCAGGCGGCGGAGGCGGCGGCGGAGGCGGCGGCTGGTAGCACAAAGACTCAAGTTATTGAGATGTATTGATGTGTACTGCAAAACATGTTAAAGTATTTAGGCTTCGGTTGAGTTTGAATTAATTCCCGAATGTACTTTGACAGGTGTGTTATTAAATTCTATTCCTCGAGCAACTGTGGACTGAGAGACACAGTTGTTCGGCTATTGAGAAGGACTCTGCTTGTTCAATCAAGCATTGTAGTCCAGAGTTGTATGACTCTGTTCCTTGGGATGAACCCATGGCTTCTCATTAGTTCTTTCTAGGTGCTGGTTAGCTGCTGCAGCAATGCCGGTTGGCTAGTACCTTGGAGGTTGTGTTCGAATGTATTGTTACTCTCACGAGGACATCCTAGATACATTCGCGTAGCGACACTAAAAATGATCGCTCCACATCCTCCAGAAACTTTGGTAGCTTCGAGGGTTCCGCCACCCTCACTGTGCTATCAAAGTAGTAGAGGGTGAACGTCCATGTGACGTTAACTCCCAGGAGTTCTGGCACCCCACCCGCCGGCACCCTCTACGCTATCTCATTGGCTGTTTATCACCAAGGAGGTGATTAGAAAATGCCGCGAGAAGAAAAATGCGGTACTTGTAAAGGCAATGGTCGTGTCCACTCTGCGTGGAATATGACCAACGACGGCAAGCATTGTGAGACCTGTAAAGGGTCGGGTAAAATCAAGGCTCGTTGAGCAAAAAGGAATAGAATTTGGCGAGCTTCGGCTCACGCTCCGGCACCAGCCGGACCGTAGACACTCCTGTCTATTCCCCAAAGTTGCTAATTAGTTAGCTGTTTTGGGGAATAACACCCTCCGATATACAATTAAGTGAAGTGAGACATATTTTACGAATTTTGCGATCAGCTGTGGAGCTGAAAAAATATTACCTTGGCATCAGTATAGTGATGGTTTTGGTAAGTTTGAGCCAGTTGTTACTGCCGATATTGAGTGGTCGTGCGATAGACGAGATTCAAAAAGGGACAGGTGCAGAAACGAAGTATTTACTCATGCTTGCAGGAGGAATCTTTTTACTTGATATCAGTAATACTTTTTTGAATAATCTCAGTGGTTACTGGGGTGATTTGATGGCCGCAAAACTTAACAAGCTCCTAAGTGTTCGGTATTACGAGCACTTACTTACATTACCGCAGCGTTTTTATGATGTTGAGCTATCCGGGAAGCTGATTAATCGTCTAAACAGATCAATTGCTCAGATTACGAGTTTTGTTCAAATGATGAGCAACAACTTCTTGCAGTTTATTTTATCAACCGTGTTTTCGTTAGCTTTGGTTGCTTACTATAGTTGGCAAGTAGCGCTTTTATTATTTTCGCTGTATCCGATATATATCTATTTAACAGTAAGGACAAGTAATACATGGCAGAAATATCAGTCAAAAAAGAACGAGCATATAGATATTGCCAGCGGCAGATTCGCCGAGGTTATTAATCAGATAAAAGTAGTTAAAAGTTTTATTCAAGAGAAGAGTGAAATACTTTTCTTTAAAAAACACCTTCAGACAGTTGTTCGGACTAATCAACCTCAGTCAAAATTCTGGCATGAGCGTGATGTTCGCAGACGTCTTGTACTAAACGTTATCTTTTTTGCTGTATATAGTTTTATATTTCTTCAAGCAGCTAGTGGACTGTACACACCTGGAGTTGCGGTTGCGCTAATACTGTTATCGCAACAAATTCGTATTCCGATTTTTACTATCAGTTTTTTAGTAGAAAACACACAAAGGGCAGTTGCTGACAGTAAGGATTATTTTGAAATAATGGGCGTAAAACCTCATATTACTGATAAGTCTGATGCAATTAAATTGAAACTCAGTAGTGGCCATATAGTATTTAACAATGTGTCGTTTAGTTATGACAAAAATCAGTCAGTACTTAAGAACATTAATTTTGAAGTTCAGCCTGGCAGTAAAGTGGCTTTGGTAGGCGAAAGTGGAGAAGGCAAGTCCACGATTACCAATTTATTAATGCGGCTGTATGAACCAGAGTCTGGCGAGATAACTATTGATGGCGTAAACATAGATGACGTAACTCAAGCCTCGCTGCGGCAACACATTGGTGCGGTCTTCCAGGAAGCTGCTTTATTTAGCGGAACTATAAAAGAAAATATAGCTTACGCTAAGCCCCTTGCATCGGACAAACAGATTATTTCAGCTGCAAAAGCGGCGAATGCACATGATTTTATATCTAAATTTCAAGATGGGTACGCTACCCAAATCGGCGAGCGTGGACTACGGCTCTCTGGCGGTCAGAAACAGAGGATTGCAATTGCGCGAGCTCTACTTAAGGACGCTCCAATCCTCATTTTGGACGAGGCAACCAGTAGTTTAGATAGCAAGAGCGAACGGACAGTTCAAGAAGCACTTGAGAGGCTGATGAAAGGGAGAACAACTATCATTATTGCCCACAGACTAAGTACAATTAAGGATGTAGACAGGATAGTAACATTTAAGGGTGGCAAAGTTGACGAAGTTGGATCACCTCATAAGCTTGCGACGACTAATGGTATTTATGGAGAATTATTGAAACTTCAAGGTGGCGATAGTGAAGCTATAAAGAAAAAACTAAAAGCGTACGACATAGCAACGTAGTAACCAGGAGTCCAAAAATGAAAAAGAAATCAGATAGAAAATCACTGAAACAGGAAAGTTTGTTCGTCCGTCTTTCGAGTTTTTTCTTCATGCGAGCGCGATTAGCACTTGTTTTATTACTTATTCTGTTGATTAGCGGGGGAACAATTTATAGCAAAGTTATCAAAAGAGAGGGCTTTCCGCCGATACAAGTTCCCCTGAGCTTTGTTAATGGATTTTATTTTGTGAATGACAAAGAAGTGGTTGATGAGCAGTTAGCGCAACCTTTTTATAAGATTGTTAGCGAACTTGATGGAGTCACTAAAGTACAAACTACTGCAAATGCGAATGATTTTAACGCAGTTGTGTATTTTGAAGATTCGATTTCACCTGAATCGGGCGCACAATCTGTGCGTGATGCAATTAAAGATAAGCTACCCACTCAAGCACAATTGAATGTGGTGAGTATTGACCCTGGATCATACTTGAATAAATACGACATGTTGCTGACAGTCTATGGTGGCGATGGAAATATTGAAGAGCTAGAACGTGTTGCTGAATTTGTCGCAAAGGACATTTTAAATCAAGAATCTGTGGTGTTGGCTGAACCTCAACCACTACTTGCAAAGGCGCAAAATCCTGTAACCGGCGAAACTCAAAAAACACAGACTGCATTTAATAAAGTTGGTATATATCAAGATAACGCTGAGCTCAATTTTTATCCTGCGATTACGGTCGGCATTGATAGAGACAGTGAAAATTTTGATGTCATACGTCTTTCGGAAAATGTTAAAGAGTACTTATCGAATCTTGATCTATCTGAGTTTTCTGGAGATTACAGTGTTGTCATTGGCGCTGATTTCGCTGAATCAATTACCACGCAGATTAACTCCCTTCAAGACAACTTAGTAACTGGACTTATAGCTGTTGCGATAGTGAGCTTGCTGCTTATATCGTGGAGGGCATCTCTTGTGACGGCTATTTTCATGATTACCGTGATGGCGGTTACGGTAAGTGTTCTGTATTTGGTTGGGTATACGTTGAATACAATTACGCTTTTTGCATTAGTGCTTTCGCTTGGTTTGTTTGTAGATGATGCCACTATTGTCGTTGAGTCGATTGACGCGGCAAAAAAGAAAAAGAAAAAACCGCTGAAGGTAATTAAAGAAGCGGTTGAAAAAATTGGCGCCGCTAGTTTTTCGGGTACTTTTACTACCGTTCTGGTGTTCCTGCCTCTTGCATTTATTTCTGGTATCTTAGGTGAATTTATTCGATTAATGCCGATTACCGTTATTATCGCACTCATTAGTTCGCTTATCTTGTCTTTGACGGCTATCCCTGTGCTTTCAAAATTTATAGTACTGCAATCCGATAAGGAGAGTTGGTTTACTAGGATAAATCCGGTCGCAAAACTTGAGGCGCTTAGTGCTAAATATCTTGGCCTGCTGCCGCGGCTTCTTAAAACTCGAAAAAGAACGGGCCAGGTTGTGGCGGTGTTTATGGTACTACTCAGTATTTCTGGTATTGTTATTGCTCTTGGATTTGCTAACAAAGTTCCGTTCAATATTTTCCCAGCGAGTAAGGACAGTGACCAAATCGGGATTACACTCAATTTTCCAGAAGGCTACACCATTGAACAAGCCCAGAAATCAGCAGACGGTGTAGATGAAATAATTAAAAATGAAGCTGGGGATCTAGTAGAGCGCGTCACTTACGGTAGTTTTAGTATTGTTCAACCAAATGCGCGTAGTGCAGATATTTTGGTTGACTTGGTCCCATTTAATGAAAGAAACATAAAATCGCCAGAAATTATTGAGGCACTTCAAATTACATTGGATAAAAGCTTTGTTGATGATACGAAGGCTAAAGTTGTGCAATATGATGCCGGTCCTCCAGTAGATGATTATCCATTCAAGGTTCAAATATACAATGAAGATGATGCTACAGCTCTTCGCTTAGCTGAAGAGGTCAGGTTGTACATAAATGATCTAGCGGTGACTCGGCCAAATAATACACAGGCAAAAATCACCGACACAAACAGTATTAGCGTTGCTGCTATAAAACGTATAGATGGTAAACAATTCATTGAGGTATCTGCCGCATTTGACGCAGAAGACGTATCGGCGCTTTTGGTCGCAGCGGAAGAAAAAACTTCAGAGAAGTTCACTAGTGACTACCTTAGTAATAACGGTTACGAGGATACTGAAATTACATATGACTTTGGTCAAGAATCAGAAAATGCTGATTCATTTGCTGCACTAAGTTTTGTGTTTCCAATAGCTCTTGGGCTAATGTATCTTCTGCTGGCACTACAATTCAGATCTTTCCTCCAGCCATTACTCATATTCCTGGCCATCCCATTTACATTTCTCGGCGTGTTTGGAGGGCTATATTTAACCGATAATAGTTTAAGTTTCTTTGTAATGGTAGGATTGATCGGACTTGTCGGTATTGCAGTTAACAACACAATTCTGCTTACTACCTATACTAATCAAGAACGAGCTAATGGCAATGAGCCGATTGATGCTATTTCTAACGCCATTACCAAACGATTTAGGCCACTGCTTGCAACCACAATCACCACAATTGTGGCGTTACTTCCTTTGGCTTTAGCTGATCCATTCTGGGAGGCGCTTGCGTTTACTATAATCTTTGGTCTAGCGAGCAGTACATTCTTTGTGCTTGTTTCTTTCCCATACTATTACTTAGGATTTGAGAAAATGCGTCATTCAATCTTTGTAAAACGAGCAACCTTGTGGCTGTTTGGTTTAGCGCTCATTGGACTGGTTACCGGATGGAATAGTACCTATTTTGCAATTTCAACTGGGCTCTATATATTTACTACTGTATTGCTGCTTGAGCAGTGGAAAAAAATTGGTAAAAAGCGTTGATAATCTTTGGCGTCACACTCTAATCTACGGTATACTGAATGAAGACAAAACGGAGGAAACATGTCGAAAGCAAAACGCACGGCCATATTACTTATTGCCATATTATTTTTAGTAACATCTGTTGCTTTTAGTATTATGGTAATTTTACAACTAAGAGAAGACAGCAGTTCACGAGGAGGCGATGAAGCGCCTTCAAGCCTTGAAGCACAACGGTCTCTTGAGGATGTTTTAAAAGAACAACAAGCTAATGAAAACCCACAGGAGGATACAGCAATGCTAAAAGGAACAAAACTAGATAACTTTGAACCACAAGGTGAGGCAAGTGAATTAAAAGTTATAGACCTCAAAGAAGGTGATGGAGCAGTCGTTACAGGCAGCGCAACAGTTACAGCACATTACACGGGTGCGTACGCGGTAAATGGTGAGATATTTGAAAGTTCATTCGATTCAGGAAATCCAGCGACCTTCCCTCTATCTGGAGTAATTCAGGGATGGCAAGAAGGCGTCCCGGGCATGAAGGTCGGCGGAACTCGTCGTCTTATCATTCCAGGTGCGCTTGCTTATGGTGATGCTCCAGAAGGATATAATCCTGGTGATGGCGGTCGTCCGCTCGGCACACTCGTGTTTGATATTACACTCGTCTCTGTTGACCAGTAAAAATCGCAAAAAACACAACATATGGGGTATTGCATAAGCGCTTACACGCTATATAATGGTTAATCGTAAGCTTTAAATAGCCAACAAAAACAATAATATTGGAGGAATCAAATGCCAAAAAACATCACAATCTTTACGACCAACACTTGCGGTTACTGCGGGATGGTAAAGAAATGGCTGGGTAATAAAGGGTTTACTTATGATGAGGTAAATCTTGATGATAATCCAGCCCGTCAGCAAGAAGCATTTGAGCTTTCTGGACAATTAACAGTACCTATTACGGTTGTTACAAAAGAAGATGATAGCCGTGAAGTCGTTGTAGGCTATAATCTAGGTCAACTTGCGCCAGCAGTCGGTTAACTAGTGGGACGCATAGTCAAAAATTTTCTCGGCGCAGGGGAGTTAAGAATCGCAACACCAAGTAGACAAGTAGAGATGGATGTAGAACAACAAACAACATTGAACGGTTTACTCGATGGCGTTAAAAGACTTAAAGCTGATAGAGCACTACAACCAGACTATGAATTAACACTGCTGTCTGCAGCTCGAGAACAGGACATGCTTGAAATAGATAATGTCAAACAACAAATAATGCGGCAATTAGACCCCGTAGATGAGTGAGATTATTGTTTATGGGGCGGAGTGGTGTGGTGGCTGTAAGGCAGCGAAGCATCTCCTCGAATCACTAGAAGTTCCTTATACTTATTTTGATATAGACAATGATAAAGGCAAAAAACAAGAGATGCTACGTTTGAATGGCGATTCAGAGACAATTCCGACCGTAGTGTTTAATGGTAGAATAATCCAGGAACCAACCAACCAACAACTTAAAGAATTTATTGGAGTAGAAAATATGAGCGAAGAGAATAAAGTAGTAGACGTCTTGATGGTTGGTGCCGGGCCGGCTGCTTTAACGGCGGCTATTTATACGACAAGGGAAGACATAGAAACTGTATTATATGAAAAAGGTGTGATTGGTGGGCTGGCTGCAATCACAGATTGGATTGACAATTATCCTGGTTTTTCTAAAGGCATCGCAGGACTTGATCTCTCTGAGGAGTTAAGACTACAGGCAGAACGTTTTGGAGCGGATATCCAGCTTGGTGAAGTTACTAAAATTTCTGATATTGGTGAATACAAAGAGATAGAGACTACAGATGGTTTAATTAAAGCAAAGTCTGTACTGCTTGCGACAGGAAGCGATTATCGTAAACTTGGAATACCTGGAGAAGAAGAATACTACGCGCGTGGCGTACACTACTGCGCAACGTGTGACGGTGCCTTTTATCGTGATAAGAGGTTAGTAGTTGTTGGGGGTGGAAATTCTGCAGTACAGGAAGCGATATTCTTAACTAAATTTGCAACCAAAATTGATCTATTGGTGAGAGGTGAAAACTTAAGGGCATCAGAAGTCCTGCAACATGAACTAGACAAGCATAAAGATAAGATTACGGTTCATTTTAATACTTCAAGTAAAGAGATTGCCGGCGAAGATAAAAAAGTAGTGAAGGTAGTCGCACAAAATACCAAAGAAAATAAAGAAATTATCTTTGAAACCGACGGTGTTTTTATATTCATTGGACTTCTTCCTAATACTGACTTTTTGAAAGAAAGCGATGTGAAATTGGATGAAGTGGGAATGATTTTGACAGATCAAAAATTGGAAACATCAATGAAGGGTGTTTTTGCAGCTGGAGACGTTCGTAGCGGTGCAACTATGCAAATTGCAAGTGCGGCAGGCGAAGGAGCGACAGCGGCGATGATGATACGTAAATACCTAGAGCCACATCACCAATAATTAGGCTATTACTGGTATAATGTAAGCATGAGTACAACTAAAAATTCACGTACTATTTTTGAGTCACTGCTTCAAGCAACGCAAGTTGATCGTGTTCTTCGTAAGCGTGCACAAAGCGTGACGAAAGAACACGGATTAATCACAACGACAGAGTGGTTGCTACTTGAAATAATCGCAAAAGGACCAAGACAAGGTTTGACTATGAGCGCACTGGGAGCAACACTTGGCGTTTCGCGTCCACAAATAACAGCATTGATTGAGAATCTACTACTCAAACGACTAATTCGCCAAAAAAGAAGCACAGAAGATGGCCGTAGTCGGACAGCAGTGATTACAGAAAGAGGCAAAGAAACCTTGCGCAGGATTAACTCAGCCATCGAATCGTCGTTCGACGAACTTTTAAGAACAATCCCAGGGACACACATGCAGATATACAGACAAGTGCAAGACGAACTTATCCGTAAAGCTTAGTTAGTGCACAAATTTGAAGCCATTCCAGTTGTGAGTTTGCAATTTTGGAAAAGCCTTTTATTAAAGTACCAATTTCTTCACTACCGTTAATTACATGCATTGTGCATGGAGTTGTATTGACGCCAAAATGTTTACAAATACTAAATAATGCAGTTATTTACTATTTATAAAGTCAAACTAAGGGTAGTTGGGAAAGTAATCGCATAGAAGTTGGCTTTGGGAAAACGCTGTTTTTAGCTGATCGTAGAGATCCTGTACCATTTCTTCAGGACCTGACAAATAGATTATGGGGTTATCTAGGCTTTTCGCGGTTTCCATAATTACATCTGAAGTTAATTTACCGACAATTTTCTTTAGGCTTGTTTTTTGATTCAATTGATTGGTATATGCAAAATATTCATTCGATTCTGCTGCATAAATCATATTAATTTTTCTACTACTGGTTGTATTAAGTGATGTGCACATGCTTCTAAATGGCGTGACGCCAATACCGCCCGCAACAAATAGTAGTGGTTTATCGCTATTACGGGGCAGTACGAAATCACCCATGGGTTCACTAATATGAATCGTATCGTCTATTTTCAGGTTAAATAATAATTTTTTAAAGCTGCTAGGTTTATTTGAGTTTTTTGTGGTGATCGTAAGATACTTCTCATTTGGGGATGAAGAAAGTGTAAACCACCGCTTTTCACCTCTGTCATCATAATTCTTATGTGGCAGATAAAGTTCAATAAATTGGCCAGGTATGTATTGATATGAGTTTGGTTTTTTGAATGAAAAAGCAACAGTATCTCTTGCTACAACCTCAGATCTAACAAACACAGTTTTCATGTCGCTCTATTCTACGCTATTATTGATAGCGAAGTAAGGAGAACAACTGACATGCCCGATTTTAATAAAGTACTCACCCCAGGTAATATCGAGGAAGGACTGCTAAATGCCGTGGTCGAAATCCCTATGGGATCAATGATGAAGATAGAGTGGGACCGAGAGCATGCCGCATTTATGCTTGACCGTGTAGAGCCCGGAATTTTTATAAAACCCTGTAACTATGGATTTATCCCACAGACATTAGATGAAGATGGTGATGAGCTTGACGTGTTGATTGTGACAGACGAAGCACTTCCAACTGGGATTTGGCTAGAAGCAAAAATAATTGGAATAATGAATTTTGAAGATGACGGTGAAATGGACCATAAGGTGGTTGTAGTCCCAGCTGACGATAGAAACACAGGTGACGCTATTTCATCAATAGGGGACCTTGGTGAAAGATGGAAAGAGCAAATAACGCACCATTTTACTCATTACAAGGATCTAAAGAAACCCGGAAGCACAAATGTGCTTGGCTGGGGCAACACTGATGATGCCAAAAATATTATTAAAGAATGCATTGAACGCTGGAACGCAAAGTAAGTGATTGAGCCACGACGAATAGCAAAAGCTGCATTATTTAATGAAAATAATGAGCTGCTAATGCTGACGCGCTCAGATAGCGATCTGATTCGCCCGGGTGAATATGATTTTCCTGGCGGTGGGGTTGACGAAGGAGAATCTATTGGGGGCGCAATGATCCGCGAGATCGCTGAAGAGATTGGAATGACGCTGACATCTGAAGCTCTTCGGCTGATGTATACTGCGACCGACTATTATGATAATAAAAGTCGAGTGCGTTTTTTATATGTGGGACGTATTCCTGCAGCTAGTGTTATAGTCCTCAGTCACGAACACAAAGCAAGCGAGTGGATGCCTTTTCCTAAGGTACTGGATGTCTATAATCATCCTGTGTGGGTTGGCGGTCTAAAGTACCTGATTGAAAATAAACAACTAGAACTCTAGTTGCGCATAATCCGTCACTCTCGTACAATATCCCTGAAATGCTAATGCTAAATTGAGATATTTAATGAAGGGGTAGGGATGAAAGCAAAAATTGCAATTAATGGTTTTGGAAGGATTGGGCGCAACGCTTTTAAAGTAGCATTTGAGCGTTCTGATATAGAAATTGTCGCCATAAATGATTTAACGGACACTAAGACTCTTTCACATTTGTTAAAGCACGACAGTAACTACGGCAATTATCAGCATGATGTTTCGTTTGATGACACTGGAATAATAGTTGAAGGAAAGCATATTAAGGTGCACGCCGAACGCGAACCAAGTGCATTGCCATGGGGTGATTTAGGAATTGATGTTGTCATAGAATCCACCGGTTTTTTTGTCGATCCTGCAAAAGCGCGCGCTCATATTGATGCTGGTGCAAAGAAAGTTGTAATATCGGCCCCTGCAAAAGGTGAAGGTGCAACCACAATTATTCTAGGTGTTAATGATGACGCAATAGAGGCATCTGAAGATGTCTTGAGTAATGGGTCGTGTACAACAAACTGTATTGTTCCACCTGCGGCTGTCATGGACAGTGTTTTCGGAGTTGAAAAAGCTATGATGACAACCATTCATAGTTATACGGCTAGTCAGCGTCTACAAGATGCTCCTGCCAAAGATTTGCGCGAAGCAAGAAGTGCTGCTGAAAATATTGTTCCAACTACAACCGGTGCGGCAATTGCTACCAAAGTAGTTCTTCCGCAATTCGATGGAATTTTTGATGGCATGGCAGTTCGAGTGCCAACTCCTGTTGTTTCATTGAGTGACTTTACATTTTTGCTTAAAAAGAATGTTACTGTCGAAGAAGTAAATAACGCGTTCAAGGATGCTGCGAAACAACCCTATTATCAAGGTATACTTGCTGTAACTGAAGAGCCATTAGTATCGAGCGATTTCATAGGCGACAGCCATTCGTCGACGGTTGACTTGAGTTTAACTAAAGTAGTCGCAGGCAATATGGTGAAAGTTGTTGCTTGGTACGATAACGAGTGGGGTTATAGCAATAGATTAGTTGAAGTTGTTGCGGATGTGGCAAAAACACTTAATAAGGATTAATTGTGAAGATTTACGTTGGTGCAGATCATAACGGTTTTCGATTAAGAAATTCGCTTATCGAATATTTAAAGCGAGCCGGATATGATGTTGTCGATGAAGGTGATGAGCACCTTGATCCAGAAGACGATTTTCCTGTTTTTGCACAGAAAACGGTTAACGATGTACTTAGCAGTGAAGACGACGAGCCGCGTGGAATTCTGATATGTGGAAGCGGACAGGGCATGTGCATGGCGGCAAACAGATTTAGAGGCATTCGTGCAGCATTAGTCTATGATCGGGAATCTGCTAAAAGTTCACGAAATGACGATAACAGTAATATTGCCTGCTTACCCGCTAAATTACTTGAAAATGATCAAACTAATGTATTGGTCGAAACTTGGCTTACGACAAAATTTGCAGCAGCACCGCGTTTTGTCAGGCGTTTAAACGAAATAGATAATTTTAATTAAGTCATGGCAGATATTTGCCCAACAGTAACGGCCGAAGACTTGCATACGTACCGTAGCCAACTAGAGCGTATCGAGCCATTTGCAAACCGAATTCATTTGGATTTTATGGATGGCTTATTTGCGCCGAATAAATCAATTCCCTTGGAACAAGCATGGGCCCCAAAGGGCAAACAAATTGACCTTCACTTGATGTATTTGAGACCCGACTTATACATTGAGCAAATAAAACTGCTCAATCCCTCTTTGGTTATCGTACATGCTGAGGCGCAGGGTAGTTACGAGGTCTTTTCGATAAAACTTCGTACAAGTGGAATCAAGACAGGTGTTAGTCTGCTGCAAGAAACACCTGTATCTATAATTAAAGATTATTTAGATGCAATAGATCATGTTTTGATTTTTTCTGGTGATTTAGGCCATTTTGGCGGTCATGTAGACCTTGGGCTTCTTGAGAAAGTAAAGGAATTAAAACATCTCAAGCCTGACATTGAAATAGGCTGGGACGGCGGTGTGAATGACGCAAATGTTAAGCAATTGGCAGACGGTGGAGTCGATGTTCTTAATGTTGGTGGTTTTATTCAAAAGTCAGAAGAGCCTTTGGAGCGCTTTAACTCACTCGTCACTCTTGTTAACTAAGTCGTAGTTGTTATACTTAAGCGTAATGAAGAAGCACTACACAATCGAAGAGCTGGAGCGTATTGCATATGATATTCGCGCAGATATTATCAAGATGCTCGAACATGCTAAAAGTGGACACAGTGCTGGGCCTCTTGGTCTTGCAGATATATTTACAGCACTTTACTTCGATGTTATGCGCCATGACCCAAACAATCCAACTTGGGAAGAGCGAGATATCATAATTCTCAGTAACGGTCATTGTGCTCCGATTCAGTACGCTACAATGGCGCACAACGGATATTTTCCAAAAAAGGATTTAATGACGCTTCGTCAATTTGGCTCAGGACTTCAGGGACATCCAGAACGTGAGCGACTTGCCGGGATTGAAGCTACTAGCGGACCATTGGGCGAAGGGCTAGGTCAGGCTGTCGGCATGGCACTCGGAATGCGAATGAACAAACAACTTCATCGCCAAGTATATGTGGTCATGGGTGACGGAGAGCTAAACGAGGGTAATATTTGGGAATCTGCCATGCTTGCAAGTAAAGAGAGGCTCACCAATATAGTGGGAATCGTAGACCGCAATAATATTCAGATTGATGGACCGACAGAAGTTGTAATGCCTCTAGAAGATTTGAAGGCAAAATGGCAGGCTTTTGGTTGGCATGTGATTGAAGTAGATGGTCATAATATTGAGAGTGTCATAGATGCCTGTGCAATGGCGAAAGCAATTGTAGAAAAACCCGTATTGATACTTGCGCATACCATACCGGGAAAAGGTGTCGACTTTATGGAATATGATTTTCATTGGCACGGCGCACAACCAAATCATGATCAAGCAGTTAAGGCATTACACGACATCCGAACTCTTAAAGGTAAAATACGGAGCGAGCACGAATGAGCAACTTACATCTGGCTGAAATACATAAGGGTAAACTAGAATCCGAACCAAATCGAGCAGGCTTTGGACGAGGTTTAGTCCTTGCTGGTCAACAAGATGAGCGAGTTGTTGGACTTTGCGCAGACCTAACAGGTTCAGTGAAGATGGATGCCTTTGCCAAGGAATTTCCTGACAGGTTCGTTCAAGTTGGAATTGCAGAGCAAAATATGGCAACAGTTGCGAGTGGCCTGGCAGCAATGGGTAAGATTCCTTTTATGAGTAGTTATGCCGCGTTTAGCCCAGGACGAAACTGGGAGCAGATTAAAACCACAATTGCACTAAATAATCAGCCGGTAAAAATCGTTGGTGCCCATGCGGGCCTCTATACAGGTCAAGACGGAGCAACACACCAAATGCTTGAAGACATTGCAATTATGCGTGCTATGCCAAACATGGTTGTGATAGCACCCGGTGATAGTCTTGAAATGGAACGAGCAACTTTGGCTATGGCACGCGACAAACGTCCAAATTACATGCGAATGACGCGTGAGGCGACGCCAATCATTACTACTAAAGACACTCCATTCGAAATTGGTAAAGCCTACGTTTATGAACACGGACTAGATGTGACGTTGATTGCAACTGGAACAATGACTTATCACGCTCTGGTTGCAGCTGAAAAGCTCTATAAAGAAGGAATTGAGGCCGAAGTAATTCATGTACCAACCATTAAGCCACTAGATTCAGAAACGATTGTTAAGAGCGCAAAGAAAACCAAAGCTGTCGTGACGATTGAAGAAGCACAAATAAACGGCGGGCTTGGAAGTGCAGTTGCGGAAGTTCTAGGTGAACAACAACCAACAAGGATGCAAAGGGTAGGCATGAAAGATACATTCGGCCAAACGGGTGTACCGGAAGATCTGTTAAAACACTATGGCCTGACCGTTCACCATATCATGATGGCCG
The DNA here is from genome assembly GCA_038316995.1 of Saccharimonadales bacterium (SeqCode). GTDB lineage: Bacteria > Patescibacteriota > Saccharimonadia > Saccharimonadales > JAXHNE01 > JAXHNE01. Next base: position 24,246 of record JBBQAZ010000007.1, read on the forward strand.
CCCACCAAGTCTACGACGCCAAAAAATAATAGATGACTTGGCAGCAGTTAATTCTAATTCAGACTTGTATTGCCGCAATTTATACACTGCTATTTAGGTCAATCGCCAAAGATCATAAGTCTATTTTAGTTGCTGCACAAGTGGGTGCTTATAATTTTGTATCGATATTTTGTTTTGGAATTTTATGGTTAATATTGACAGAAACTACATTTCCATCCCTACCAACCGCTATACACTTGTATGCATTTAACGGCCTTTTATTTGCTAGCTTTAGCATATTTGCCTATAAGGTATTTACCGAACTAGATGCGGCATTTGGAAGTATTGCAATCATGTTGACAGCGTTGTCTAGTGTTATTTTTGGTTTCGTAGTTTTGGGCGAAGTCCTAACAGTTTCGCAGTTACTTGGGTCAGGATTACTTCTTGGGGCAATTGTTACCGCAAATGTTTTAGGTAGCAAACACAATAAGGATAATCCAAAACAGCTTATAATTGCTTTTTGGGTAGTGGGGGCGGCAATCATATATGGTCTTGCTGCATCTATAGAGAAACAACTGGTACTGCAAGACGGGCTTGCAACATATTTGCTGTTTGGCTGGGCCTTTCAACTTTTTGGAGCTGTAATTGCGTTCCTGATTATTAAAGTACTATACGTAAAAGATAAAACAGAAGACATAGTTAAACCGGCACTTGTTCTTGGGTTTTTGAGAGGTGTTGCAGGGCTGGCGTTTATAAGTGCTCAAATAGCAGGCGGGCCAATTGGCGTTTTGTCGTCTGTGTCTAATTTTCGAGTAGTAATAATTACAGGACTCGCAGCAATATTCCTGCATGAACGAGAAAGATTACTCCAAAAATTAGCGTTATGCATGGTAGCCACTATTGGCTTATGGCTAAGTTTTAGATAATTGCTGAAATTCCTATACAAGCACAAGTGGTTTAAGGTATACTTACCCTTATATGCCGCTAACGCTTAATCAAATGAGGGAGAACTGTCTGGCTGCCCGCCGTTCAATGCATCGTGCCCGAGAGGGTGGCTATGCACTTGGCGCGTTCAATATTGACAACCAAGACACGCTGATTGCTATTGCGCGTGCGTCTAAGGCTAAGAATGCGCCTCTCATGATAGAAGTAAGCAAAGGCGAGGTTGATGCACTAGGTTTAGAAAACATACGTGACATGGTAGATAACTATCGCCTTGAGTATGGTGTTGAAATGTATATCAATCTTGATCATAGTCCTACCGTTGCCGATGCAATTGCCGGGATTGAAGCAGGATTTGAGTTTATTCACATAGACATTTCGCAAGCTCGAAAAGATGCATCAGTAGAACAGATTATTACCGAGACGAAACAAATTGTAGATTATGCACGCTTAACTGGTGCCATGGTAGAGAGTGAACCGCACTATTTTGGCGGAAGCTCAAATCTACATGAAGAAAAAATTGATTATAATGAAATTAAGAAAACATTCAGTACTCCTGAAGGCGCTCGCTCATTTGTTGAAGCAACAGGAATAGATACATTTGCAGCAGCCATAGGTAACTTACACGGAAAATATCCAATCCCAAAGGTGCTTGATTTAAATCTTCTTAAACAGATACGTGATGCGATTCCTTGCAACATAAGTCTGCATGGTGGAAGTGGAACCCCAGGGCATTATTTTAAAGATGCGGCAAAGATTGGTGTTACGAAAGTAAATATTAACTCTGATATGCGCTTTGCATACCGCGAAACACTCGTAAAACAACTTCAGGATAATCCATCTGAATACGCTGTCGTAAAATTAATGGACAAAGTAATTGACGCGGTGCAAGAAGTGGTAGAGGCAAAATTAGACACTTTTTTGTCTGAAGGGAAAGCTGTAGTAGACTAATGATAATAAAGAGGTGGGGAACATGAGCCAGTTTGACGTAATTAGTGTTGGCGATATCGTAACAGATGCATTTATTAAATTAAAAGATGACCAAGCTTTTAGCTATAAAGACGAAAAAGGTATGGACGTGATAGCAATGGAGCTTGGTTCTAAGCTGCCATTTGATCATGTAGAAATAAAAGAAGCAGTTGGGAATGCTCCAAATGCAGCTGTAAGCTTTGCACGTCTTGGACTTAACAGCGGCCTAGTAAGTAATGTTGGCGGCGATACTGCGGGCCGAGATATGATAACAAAGCTTCATCATGAAAAAGTCGACACCAGATTCATTAGAATTAATCCAGACAATAAGAGTAATTACCATTATGTGCTTTGGTACAAAGAAGAACGAACAATCCTAATTAAGCATGAAGAATATGATTATCATTGGCCAGATTTTAAGCAAAAAGAACTGCCAGGATGGGTGTATTTCAGTTCTATTAGCGAGAACGCCATGGACATGCATGATGAAATGGCAGAATGGTTTGAGAATAATCCGAATGTACGTTTAGCTTTCCAACCGGGAACTTTTCAAATTGCTGCAGGAACAGACAGGCTGGCTCGACTGTACAAAGAAACCGATATAGTTTTAGTTAACAGAGAAGAAGCAGTCCAAGTCACTGGCGGTAATCATGAAGATTTACATGATTTAATCAACAAACTTCATGCACTCGGACCAAAGGTAGTCTGTGTGACTGATGGGCCTGATGGAGCCTACGCAAGTGATGGTGAGAATCGATTTAAGATGCCTGCTTACCCTGATGCTTCACCTCCAAAAGAGCGTACAGGCGCTGGTGATGCCTTTTCTTCAGCTTTTGTTGCAGCTATCATAAAAGGCGCAAGCATTGAAAGTGCACTGCAATGGGCTCCTATTAATTCCATGAATGTAGTGCAGCATGTTGGCGCACAAGAAGGTCTTCTGTCAGAAAAAGAAATGGCTGAATATTTACACAAAGCACCAGACTGGTACAAGCCCGAAAGATTTTAATCGATGTCAAAATTGCTAAGTGAACTTCTTGGGGCGCAAGAGCCATTGTTCTCTCTAGCGATTAAGCAACTTGAACAAGCCAGTGGTAATCACAGCGCAGATTTACGTCTGACATCTGAGGTGAGCGGAAAAGTTTACCAGAAAATGAAAGAATTAGGCTTGGACCCAAGTGACTCAACAGGCGAAGAGTTGTATTCTGCCCTTCTTGGTCTCTGTCGGCGTCATGATGAATTCCTGGCAAAAAAAATGGGCGTAGATGATCCCGAAGATGTACAGGATGTAGTTAAAAAACTAACAGGTTTTGCTCGTAACATGGATACTCAGCGAAAAGTATGGGTGCTAAAGCACAGTGTTGCCAAGCAGCTACTCAAAAAAACCCCTCCTAAGCAAATAATGAAACATCTAGGGTATCGTTCTATAGATTCGATGATTAAGCGCGAAAAAACTTCTGAGCTCTTTGCTGCACTTCGTTTTGCCGAAGAAGGGCCATGGCTAAACAAGTTTATTCAGAGTTATAAAATGCTTAAACCTAAAGATTTTGAAGTACGCGATATTGAAATAGTGACACTCAGCAAGGATAAATGGGGTGAAATAACAGAGTCCTTTGTTCATAAGAAGAGACATAATTTAACACATTTAAAAGAAATGGGTGTCATTGTTATTCTACCAATGCCAATGGAGCGTATGCGAGGAATTGTGATTACGGTCCTACCGTTGCTACTTCACTATTTCAATGAAGTACGGCTATATAGCTCATATTTTAAACTTCAACAGGTTCGTTCAGACTTTGGAGAAGTTCTTGTCGATACGCTTATTGCCGATCCTGATCATCATGCTGTAATGGCCGGTCAAAACGTTCATTGGCGAATAATTCAACGATATTTTGGTAAACTTGAGCATGAATCGCATCCTGAAATATTTCAACCTCATCTTCAACCAGAAGATTTGCATTGGCGAAAAGCCGAAGAAGTGCTTTTTAAGATAGAACCAGCACTCCATTTCTGGTATGATTTAGACTATGTCGGCGTTATGCGTGGTGACCGGCCAGTAACTTTCAATCTCATGGATATTGCAATAAGTTATGTAAATGACTTGCCTTACAAAAAGAGGGCAATATACCACTTCAGGGAAAGTCTCTGGAATGAGATATTTATACGTTATATGGGACAGAAAACATTAGAAAAGCAGATCCTAAAACAACTTGACAACGAAATGGTTGCGCCGGAACTTATATAATTTAGTAAAGGGTGGAAATGTATCAAATTTGTGTATCAGGTGCGGCAAAGGGTAAAAGTGTCGAGGAAGGACGTGAGCTTTCAATTGCTGCGGGTGCGGCTATAGCAAAAGCTGGACATAGTTTACTAACTGGCGCGACGATAGGACTCCCGAATTATGCTGCTGAAGGCTACAAGGCTGCAGGTGGAATAATGAGCGTGGGTATAAGCCCGGCATCGAGCAAAATTGAACATGTCGCTAAGTACCGACTACCTACCGAGGCATACGACACAATTCTTTACACAGGCCTACATTATGTAGGTAGAGATACGCTGCTTATTCAATCAAGTGATGCAGTTGTAAGCATTGGTGGTCGTCTGGGGACACTTCATGAATTTACGATTGCCATGGAAACAGAAAAACCTATTGGATTCTTACAGGGAGCAGGCGGTATAAGCACCCAAATTGAAGATATATTAAAAGCAGCAGGTAAACGTAACGATCCAGACGTTGTTTTTGCAGCAGATTCTAAAGAGCTAGTAGAGCTACTTACAAGCAGACTTAAGCAGACTTACAAGAAGTACGCTAGACTATATAAATAATAGGAGTCCAAGGCATGAAATTTCATAAACCTGTTCACAAAAAAGTGAGCCTAGTTGTGCTTTGCATAATTATTGGTGCCGTAGGAGTACTTTGGTATTTTTCTTTTGTAGAAAGTAGCGTTAAAAGATCTGAAGTCCCACAAATAACAGATAATGATGCAATAAATGATTTTGATTCATGCGCTAAGGCCGGCAATCCAATATTAGAGAGCTATCCCGAGCAATGTCAGGCAAATGGCAAGGTTTTCACAGCAGAAACGATGAGTAAGACAAGCGTCATAGAAAGTAACCTTCCAGACGGTTGGGTATCGTTTGATTCAGCGAGCGACGACTTAAAGCAAGCTAATTTCAATGAAGGAATTGGGGAGGATACGAACAAACCATCTTGTTCATTAGAGTTGCGGATTGAAAAGATTAATGCAGAAAGCACTGATACAATCACAGATACTGCGCTTTTTGAACAAGAAAGTGTTGAAATAAAAGAAAACAAAGGCTACGTAACAAATGTAATCGATGAAAAAGAATACACCTTGCAATTAAATGGGCTAGAACAAGCTCAAGTTTTCTTTGAAGCTCGATTAAAACTTAGGGACGAAACCGGAACAGACTTAAATACGATACATACTACAACTGCATACATAGTTGGCAAGAAGGATTATGCAAGTATAAAGATTTCATGCGTAAACGGTAATTATGACGATATTCAGTCCGTTTTACGGGCAGCGTCTATCGAAATTTTTTAGTTTGACTAAACAAAAGTTCAAGCTTGATATACTACTTTAATGGCCAAGTTTAAAATAAAATCAAATTATCAGCCCGCAGGTGATCAACCAGAAGCAATTAAGTCATTGATTGAAGGGCTTAGCGCAGGTGAAAAAGAACAGACACTACTTGGCGTAACTGGATCCGGTAAAACATTTACTATGGCCAATATCATTGAGAGCGTACAGAAACCAACATTGATCTTGAGTCACAACAAAACTTTAGCAGCGCAACTGTATAGTGAATTTAAGCAGTTTTTCCCAGATAATGCAGTGCACTACTTTGTTAGTTATTTTGACTATTACCAGCCAGAAGCTTATATTGCTCGTTCCGATACATTTATAGAAAAAGATAGTCAGATAAATGAAGAGATTGACAGATTACGACATGCTGCAACAGATGCGCTATTGTCTAGAAAAGACGTAATAATTGTTGCCAGTGTGAGTTGTATTTACGGTATTGGGTCTGTAGAGGATTATGACGGTCTATCAATTACGATAAAAAAAGGCGAAAGAAGAGTACGGGACAAGTTGCTTCGTCAATTAACAGATATTCAGTATCAACGGAACGACATTGATTTTCATCGAAGCACATTCAGGGTGCGTGGCGATACTATCGATATTTTTCCAGCCGGAGAAGAGGTTGCCTACCGTATCGAGTTTTTCGGAGATGAAATCGAAAGATTAACCCGTATAAATGCGTTAACCGGTGAAATCCAAGCCAATGAATCTGAAATCCGCATATTCCCAAGTAGCCACTACGTTACGGGAAGCGAAAAATTAAAAGCAGCGCTTGGCAAGATACAGCATGAACTTGATGAAAGGACTACATATTTTAAGAAAAATGGTCAGTTGATTGAGGCACAACGAATTGCTCAAAGAACACGCTTTGATTTAGAGATGATGGAAGAAACAGGTTTTGTAAAGGGAATTGAAAACTACAGCCGATATTTAACTAATCGTGAACCCGGTGAGCAACCAGCTACCCTAATGGACTATTTTCCTGATGATTTCATGATGTTTGTAGATGAATCACACATGACGATGCCTCAGATTAGAGGCATGTATAACGGAGACCGTGCACGTAAAGAAGTATTAGTAGAGCATGGCTTCAGATTACCGAGCGCACTCGATAATAGGCCCCTACAATTTACTGAATTTGAGCGACATATAAACAAGGTAATTTATGTTAGCGCTACTCCAGCAGAGTATGAATTAAGCCGTAGCCCTAAGCCAATTGAGCAGGTTATTCGGCCAACGGGACTTTTGGATCCCCCAATTGAAGTCCTTCCAATTAAGGGTCAAATCGATAATTTACTCGATGAGATTAAGGCAACAATCGCTAAAAGACAAAGAGTACTAGTAACGACTCTAACCAAACGCATGTCAGAAGATTTAACAGAGTATCTGCAAGACTTAGACATTAAAGTAACATATCTGCACAGTGACATAGACACATTAGACAGAACCGATATTTTACGTGATTTACGGCTTGGAATTTATGACGTTGTAGTTGGTATAAACTTGTTACGCGAGGGATTAGACCTGCCTGAAGTGAGCCTGGTTGCAATTTTAGATGCTGACAAGGAAGGGTTTCTAAGAAGCTCGCAGGCCTTAATTCAAACAGTTGGACGTGCAGCTCGGCATCAAGAGGGAAGAGTGGTGATGTACGCGGATAAAATTACTAAGAGTATGCAGTTTACGATAGACGAAACTACTCGTCGTCGTAAAATTCAGGAACGCTACAACAATAAGCATGGTGTCACTCCTACAGGAATTGCAAAATCAATAGAAAAAGGGATGCGTCCTGACTTACCAGAAGAAGCAAAAACTATTAGGCGCGACTTTAATAAAGTTCCAAAACATGAGTATCCTCAAATTATCAAAGATTTGAGCGCGCAAATGGAGCTTGCAAGTAAGAATCTAGAATTTGAAAAAGCAGCAGAACTGCGTGACATTATTGCTGAAGTGAAGCAAAAAACCTGATTTTCAGACTAACTCTAGTTTACGACTAGGTTT
>JBBQAZ010000008.1:0-29802 GCA_038316995.1 Saccharimonadales bacterium (SeqCode)
TCAAGCGAGTATGAGTAAGCAGCAGCGTCTTGACGAGATTGAGGCAGAGATTATACAAAATAATGTCTGTCCAGATCTCGCCAAACAAGCCACACAGTTGGTTTTTGGCGACGGGAACATTAACGCACAAATAGTTCTAATAGGGGAAGCTCCTGGTAAGAAAGAAGATTTACTTGGATTGCCGTTTGTTGGAGCGAGTGGAAAATTCTTGGATGAAATGCTGGAATCGATTGGTATGAAACGCGAGGATGTCTACATTACAAACATCGTGAAGTATCGGCCACCAAAGAACAGGGATCCTAGCCCAGCAGAAAAGTCTGTTTTCATGGAATATTTGCAGGCCCAGTTGGATGTAATTCAACCAAAACTGATAGTGACACTTGGTCGTCACAGCATGAATTGCTTCTTGCCGGATCTGCAAATTAGTAAAGCACATGGGCAGCTTCAGTATCTTACAGAACAAGTATACTTGCCCTTGTATCATCCAGCCGCCGCGCTTTATAACGGTCGTATGAGGCAAACTTTACTAGATGATTTCGCGCTGATCCCACAAATTTTGAAGAAAATTAAATGAATAATCTGAAACTGAAAGGAAAATAATACAGTGAATCAGAAAAACACAAGCAGCGACACAGCTGCAAATAAAAATCAGAAGCCAGTCAACAATGGCAGGCCAGCTGGACGAGGTGCTGCAATTCGCGCGCAACGTCGCAGCCAACAAGATGCTCAGCGTATTTTAAAGCAATATGACTTTGCGAATGGAAACGACGATAAAAACGCGGAAAAGCCAGAAAAGCGCCGTGCAAACTTTATCGATGAAACTCCACGCCTAAAAGTTATTCCAATAGGCGGTAACGACGGTGGTGGTTCAAAGAACATGATTGTTGTTGAATACGAAAAAGATGCAATTATCATGGATTGTGGAAACGACCTTGGCGTGGATTTACCGGGTATAAACTACGGTATTTGCGACACGAGCTACCTAGAAACAATTAAGCACAAGATTAAGGCTTACGTGATTACTCACGGACACCTTGACCACATCGGTGGGTTGCCTCACATTGTGCCAAATTACCCAGCACCAATCTATGGATCAAAATTCACCATTGGTCGAGTAGAAGAAATATTTGGAAACTTTGGTCAGCCAATGCCTGATGGATTTGAGCTACGAACAGTCATGATGAACGAGGACACACACGAGCGACTAAAGATTGGAAACTTCTTTGTTGAGCTTATTCGTGTAACTCACTCTATCCCAGGAAGTACCATGGTCGTTGTTGATTCGCCAGTTGGGCGTATCATTAACACCGGCGATTTCCGTCTTGATCCTAATCCGCTCGACCACGAGCGAACAGACATCGAGCGTATCAAAGAACTTGGCGACGAAGGTGTACTTGCTCTGCTATCAGAAAGTACGACTACCGAGCGACCAGGTAGGACGCCAAGTGAAAGTACTATAGAAGATTCTTTCAATGAAATAATGAAGAATGCCCCGGGCCGAATTTTTATTGGTCTATTTAGTACCAACATGAACCGCGTTCAGATGCTTATAAATGCAGCCGTACATAACAACAAAAAAGTGGCAATGGATGGTCGCAGCATGGTTAGTACACTTGAAATGGCAGTACGACACGGATTTTTCAAGATACCAAAAGGAACGTTTGTGCCAATCGCCAGTGTTCCAAACATGAAAGATACTGATGTAGTAGTGGTTTGTACTGGATCACAGGGCGAGCCAAGTTCAGCACTCCAGCGTATGAGTAACGGTGAACACCGCCATATTAAACTGAAAGAACAAGACTCAGTTGTGCTTTCTAGTAGCCCAATCCCGTATTCTGGAAACGACGCTAAAATCCGTAGCATGGTAGATGATTTGCACCGCAAACACGTGCACGTTTTCCAACACATTACACGTGAACTAGACGGACACGGGCCACTCCACGTATCTGGACACGCCAGTGTAGATGAATATAAAGACATCATTAATTTTACGAAACCGAAGTTCTTTGTGCCAATTTACGGTGACTTTACTAGCAAGCGTCAGCACATTGAAATTGCAGTAGAAGAAGGTATTCCGCGAAAAGACACTTTGAATGCCGACAATGGTGACGTAATTGAGTTCAGCAAAGACCAAATGCAAATCACCGGCAACGTGCCAACTGGTATTGTCTTGGTTGATCAAACGGGCGCAACGGTGAATAACGTGGTCATAAAAGACCGCTTACTATTATCTGAAGAAGGTCTTGTTGCAGTTGTGCTTACTATTGACCGTAAGACTGGCGCAACGCTTACCAGCCCAGACATCATTAGCCGTGGGTTCATCTATATGCGTGAAAACGAAGAGGTAATGACTGGACTGCGCAATGAACTTCGCCGTGCAGTACAACAGCGATTCAAGCGCGTTGATCTAGATAGATTCAAACAAGAAATTAAAGAACATGTAACACATTTCCTGTATGAGCAAACTGGTCGAAGTCCAATTGTCATCCCTGTAATTAACGTCATTAGTGGTGGCCGACCAGCCAACAACAATAACAAGCCAGGTAACGGGACTGATGATCAGAAGTCGGCTGGTGATAATGGCCAGAAATCAGAACAGAAAAAGGAACTAACGTCTGAAGAAATTGCCGATCAGCAACAAAAGCGCTTTGAAGAAATGCGTGCTAAGTTGCTTGGGCAGGATGCTCGTACAGACTAAGCTCTTATGACACTTTTTGCGCAGCCAAAAAGTGTCGCAAAAAGGCTGCAGGCGACTGAAAAACCAGAGCAGAAACAATCTAGAAATTACCGCGCTGTAACGTCGCTAAAGCGTCCCCATTCTTTTATTTCAAGAATGAATGGGGCAGAGTTACAGCTTTACTCGACAATTTCTAATTAGTTTCCTTCTGTTTTCCAGAGCCTGAAAGAACTCAACTTTGGATTATTGACAAATGATGTAAAAATTGCTATAATACTCGTGTTATGGAAAATTTCGATGACATACCAGATTATCCAGTTGAAATGATAGTAAATGATATTCATTTGCGCGACGCCGAGCGTAGGAAGGCCGTAGACGTGGCTTTTAGAGTATTAATGGCGGCTGACACCAGAGAAGAAAAAATGAGCGCACTAGCTGAGTTGGGCCGAATGCAGCTAATTTCCAATGAATTTCGCGAACAATTCCCCGAGGTCTTCCCAGCAGAGGACGAATAACTTATAATAAAAGGGTAAAATGGCAAAAAGAAAAAAGAAAAACACCAGAAAGAAGAAACAGCAAAAGGCTGAAGTCGTTGAGCGATCCCAGTTTTGGCCGCTCGCGTTCGCAATTATTTTAATACTTGCTGGTCTCTTTTTATTGCTTGGTGGTTTTGGTACCGGCGGCCCATTGCCAGTCGGCATGTTTGACGCAGCTTACGGTGTATTTGGTTTAGCTGCATATTTGACTCCGGTAGCACTGTTTTACTTCAGCTTCTGGAAATTTAAGAGTGAAGACAGCCGTATTCCATTAACAAAATTTGTGAGTATGGCAGGTGTGTTACTTCTTGCATCTGGTTGGTTACATGTTACTTTTGCGACTAAAGAACTTGGTGAATACGTAAGTGAAAAGGGCGGTTGGTTTGGTGAGATTATTGGCGGAGCTGCACTTACTGCGTTAAATAAAATGCCAGCGAGTATCATGTTCTTTGTATTTATGATTTTAGCTGCATTTTTAGCATTTAGTGTTTCACCGCGAGTTCTACTTAAGTTTGCAAAAATCTTTTCTTCAAATAAAAATAAAGATACAGACCTGGCTGATCTAAAAGAGAAGAGCGAACCTACTGGATTCAAGCTAAACGAAGGTGTTCCTGTTGAGCACAGCCAAGGACCAAAGAGGGCATCGCTAAAAAATAGCGCCGAAAAGCTTACAGTGAGTGAAAATCACGAGGCGCTTACTATTGCCAATGATCCAAACTGGCAGTTGCCAGAAATAGATTTATTGAACAAGAAGCAAGACAAAGCTGACGCCGGCGATGTTGAAGGCAATGCTGAAATTATTAAAGAAACGCTCGCAAACTTTAATATTGGTGTAGAGATGGAAGGGGCAAATATTGGCCCGCGCGTGACACAGTTCACTCTCAAACCACCATCTGGGATTAAATTAAGCAAAATAACAGCACTAGAGACCAACTTGGCGCTAGACCTGGCAGCAACATCAATCAGGATGGAAGCGCCAATTCCTGGCAAGCGATTAGTCGGGATTGAGGTTCCTAACATGAAAGCCGCAACTGTTCGGCTAAGTAGTGTTTTTACATCCTCTGATTGGAAGCAGGATCGTAGTCCTCTGACGTTTGCTATTGGTAAAGACATCGCCGGAGCTCCAATTGTTGCTGATTTAGCACGCATGCCACACTTGCTTGTTGCTGGTCAGACTAACTCCGGTAAATCAGTGATGATAAATAGCATTATTACGAGCTTGCTATACAGAAACAGCCCATCGGATCTCAAACTTATTCTGGTTGATCCAAAGCATGTTGAACTAACGCCGTATAACGATATAGCACATCTGTTAACAGAGGTTATTACAGAGCCCGAGCGCTGCATTAGTGCGCTAAAGTGGGCAGTAGCAGAAATGGAAAGACGCTACCGAACAATGAAAGCTGCAAAAAGCCGAAACATCATAGAGTACAACAACACGAATAAAGAAGAAAGTATGCCGTATATCGTCATTGTGATTGACGAATTGGCAGACCTTATGCAAATGGCTGCACGAGACGTAGAGTCACTTATTGTCCGTATTGCACAGAAGGCCCGAGCCGTCGGAATCCACTTAGTGCTGGCAACACAGAGCCCGCGGGCTGACGTTATTACGGGTCTCATTAAGGCCAACATTCCGGCTCGAATTGCGTTTACTGTAGCCGGCCAGATTGAGTCAAGAATAATCATAGATCAAACTGGCGCAGACAAACTACTAGGAATGGGTGACATGTTGTTCACTACTTCTGAAATGCCAAAAGCAAAGCGTGCCCAGGGTTCACTTATCACCTCTGAAGAAATTCAAAAAGTGACCGACTTTATCCGAACGCAGCGCGAACCACAATATGACGACGAAGTGGTGAGCCAACCAGTACAGCTAAACGGTAAGGGTGGAATTGTAGCAGACGCTAGCATGAACGATGCCGATGATGATATGTGGAAAGACGCAGTTCATGTTGTTATAGAAGGCGGTAAAGCAAGTACAAGCATGTTGCAGCGACGACTAAGAATTGGTTATGGCCGCGCTTCACGTTTAATTGAGACCATGGAAGAACAGGGGATTATCGGGCCGGCCGACGGGTCGCGACCGCGAGACGTACTTGTTACGTCAATGGATGACGTCTTTGGAGGCACTAGTGCAGCCAATCCAGATGAAGACGAGATGTACGACGAAAATTTCTAGCCCTTGGCAAGGTGAATGATTCATAATATGCTTAGCGTATTATGACAGTAGAGTCACAACTATAAATGCAAAGCATTCGCATAGATTTAAATAACTACACACAAAAAGAGCCTAAAGACGCGGGCTCTTTTTTAAACCCAAAAGTTACTACTCCATGCGACGAAACAGGTTTACCGTACTCACTCTGGCCAAATAAAGACCTTCCGGCCGTCGGTGACGTTTTAGATAGAATACACCCCGTCGCTGATTTTCATCATGTGGCTCATCCAAGGTCTGAACTAAACCTTAATGATAAAGCTGACTTAGCAGTTATGAACTCGCGCGTTGAATGGACGCTCTACGGCGATCACCACGTACAACATAGCGGTTATCATGCACACTACGATGGTCCAAAGCTACCTAAAACGCGCGTTGATAAAATTCGTTGGGTTGTGATGGCAAGTGCAGGACACATCGGGGGTATAGCCTTAGATTGCTCTGCAGACCAGCCTGTGGAGAGGGAAATGCCACCTGCGCTGCGCGAAAAGCTATGGAATGAAGGAATTGTGAGGGTTGCTTGTCCGGCGGCGGTAAGAGGTTTTTTGGTGGATACTTTAATAGATGAAGGCTTTGAAGGTATTGCAGAGGGTGCAATCATGAAGTTCTTGCAGGCCAAAGAACGATCACGGAAACTTGAGCTTGGACACTTTTTGTTGTCGCAAATGACAGAAGATAAGATTGCTGGTACAGATAAAATATACAAAGAAGCATATCAGAACGGAACAATTCCGGCATTTGTTCCAAAGAGCCCGCAAAGATTTATTCGCAAACAACTCACTTCGTCAGACGGAATAACCAACAGATTAATCAATAAACTAGAACAAAGCGGCTCACAGTACTTAAAGCTAGTAAGTTGAAGTAGTTAGTTATATACGCGCATATAACCGCGTTTAACCCAAGTAGTTACCAAGTTGTCGCTACCAGGAACTGACGCCGTAAAGTTAATTACTGCATTATTGCCAAGTTCAATAGACTGACCGGCTACTGCACCCAAGGCGCCATTATTCGCGACGATGACTCTTGACCACTGTGCAATAAAAACACTATTCTCGGCATTTCCGTTATTGCTCAGGTCTAGTGTAGGTACGTTTTGACTATTGGCAAGTCCGACACCGGTTAGGTTGCTGCAGTTGGGCGAGCAGCCAGAACTAATATGACTCCAAAATGTTCTAACCTCTGCGCCAGTTCCACTGGAATTAGGTAAGATTACGCTGTTATTTGCAGCCAGAAAACCAGTTGCGCCGTCCACCATGATAACCGGACGGGTTGTTCCAAGTGTATTACTTATATGGATTGTAGAGTTTATTCCAGTCGTAAAGGAACCTGTGATCCATACTTTTCCGTTGATTGTCAGATCGCATTTTCCGCCCAGCTCAACATCGCCTGTTATTTTGATGTTGGCTGGCCAGGTTACGCTACCATTTGAGGGGCAGCGTACAGTCGAGCTTGACGGAGCGTACTCTGTGGCACCATTATGCTGACTACGGTCATACTCTGGCAGGCTAATCGGAGGTGCAGTTTGACCCAGTATTAGTCCTGGATTTGACATACCGCTACCATTTGTTTGGTTGGTTGCGTGAACTTCTGCGTAAATTCTAGCATTTATTCCGAGCGTCATTGGTTGTCCTGTGGTACAGACCTTAGGGAAAGTTGCATCAGCTGGTTGAGGGCAAGATTTATGGGCTACCCTTACGTTTACCGAATTTGTCTGAGTGCCAATTTGTGAATTATTGTCCATAGTAATCTTGCCGTTAACGACAACATCGCCACCAGTTATTTTTGCATTACCATTTAAAACGAGGCCCCCAACTCCGCTCACGACAGAGGACACGCCGTTCCCGGTAGTTATGGCTTTGAGATCAAGTTCATATTTTCTTGTAACTTTTGGTGTCGTAGTGGTACTAGGGGCATAGGTTCGGGCGGTGACAGAAAGAATTTTGTCGTTACTAGTTGCACCGTCTATAAGTGTACTTTGGTAAGTTGTCTTCATTGCAGCAGTATTTAACAAAGTAATTTCACCGCCCGTACCTGTCCAGCTAGGATCAATGTTAAAGTCATTTATACCTGCATCCAGACCTGCATCGGCAGTTAACTGTGCATTAACCCTGTATGACTCTCTGGCAGCTAACCTATAACTTGTGACTGCAAACGAACTAGCGATAGTGATCATGAGCATAACAAAAAATATAGTGATTAAAAGTACTGGCATAATAAAACCGTTGTTTGCTTTACTCATTTAATAATTCCTCAATTTTGTTGTTAGAGAATTGCTTATAGTTACTGGTTCTCCGAAGGTATTTTTTTGAAGTGTAAGTGTTACGCGAATCGATCTGGCTAGCGAAGGGTTTGTTGTCTGGGCGTTGTTTATGTCCAGCATTGTAAATGAAAAGCCAGTGACGTTGCGTGTAAGTTCAGGGTCTTTGGGGCATGCCCCGGTTGCCGTAGCTGCTGGGCAGGTGGTTTTAGCCGCGTTATTGACCGCTGCGGAATTTTTTATGGTTCTTTTCTTTAGTATTCCATTTTCTAAGTAGTAAATAACTTCGTTGATATATGGATCCCCGGTAGAGCTATTATAAATTACGTTTTTATCTGCATCGGTAGCGGGTGAGCCGATAATAAGCGTGGAGTCAGCACTACTTGTAGACCATCCTGGCGGCGGCTTACTAGCATCGGCTAGAATATTCGTTGCATTAATACTTCTTGCCAAACGAGTATCTTCAACGATTGAACGAAGCGTAAAATGTGCGTCAACTGCCATTTCTGCGGCGACTTGGCTTCTGATTGTATTTCCATAAAAGTTAACAGAAACCGTTATCATGAGTATTGAAATGATTGCAGCAAGGCTAACCGCAATCATTAGCTCTACTATCGTCATGCCATCACTAGGCTTAATCATTGTCCTACTCCCAGCTCACTGACAATTGTTTGATAGTTCAGAACTCTTGTTTTATTGTAATCTTTATAAGTGATGCTAATTAGAATAACCTTACTGCCTGCAGAAGGGTTAGTGACAGTGTAATTTGCTGACTTTGGAGATGCTAGTAAACTTGGAAGATCACTTGAAATATCAGTTGTGCCAACCGTCAGTCCATTAAACCCAAGACTACGGAGCTCTTCAGCTTTTGATTCTGCCATTAAGTTTGCTATAGATAAATCCCTAGCGCGGTTATTTAAAACGATTAGACTACTTACCCCAGAAGCAATTGCCGGTACAACTGCCGCAAATACAGCCAAGGCAACTAAAAGCTCAATAACAGTAAAACCCCCAGACTTTTTATTTACCATAAGCTTCATTACAATAATTGTACACTGCTTTATGGGATTGACCAACAGGGGTAAAAATGATAGAATCATTGATAGCTGAAACTCAGCCACAGCACCAAAGCAATGCTTGGTGCTGGGTAAACTTCAGGCTACGGCCATCTTTAGAGCGCGTAGTCTTAATCCAAAGGAAGGAGTCATATATGACGAAGTACGAAATTTCCGTACTATATCACCCAGATTTAGAGGTAGATCTGACAAAATCCGAAGAGCGTGTAAAAAAAATATTTACAGACGGCGGCGGAAAAGTATTAGAAACTGATAACTGGGGAAAACGTAAACTCGCTTATGCGATTAAAAAGCAGGATTATGCTGTATATGTATTCTACACAGTAGAAATACCTGGTGAAAGCATTGCTAAGGTTGAGTCCACACTTAATATAACCGATGAAGTAATTCGCTACTTGATTACAAAACCAGACGAAAAAGCGATTGCCAAGGCTACGAAAATCAAAGACGCGCAGGCAAAGCGAAAAGCAGCAGGCGTTGTCGAGCATGAAGACGACGAAGAGGATTCTGACGACGAGTAGCGCATAGTATAATGAGGGTATAAGGGAGTTTTGATATATGGCACGAGGATTTAACAAAGTAGTATTGATGGGAAACCTTACAAGGGATCCCGAACTAAGAAATACACCAAGTGGACAATCAGTTTGTGGCTTTAGCCTAGCAGTTAACCGCAGCTGGAAGAACCAGCAAGGTGAAACAGTTGAAGCGGTTGACTACATTGACTGCAATGCTTGGGGCAAGGCCGGCGAGATAATTGCTCAGTATATGCAAAAGGGCGGAGCAATTTTAGTATCAGGTCGTCTACAGCAGAGGGCGTGGGAGCAAGATGGTAACAAGCGAAGCAAAGTAGAAGTCGTTGTAGAAGACTTTAACTTTGTTGGCGGTGGTCAACAAAGTGGTGGTGGTTCATATGATGGTGGAAATTCTAGTAGTAAAAATGAACCAAGCAAGCCAAGTACTAGCAAGAAAAAAGATGATGTCGTCATTGAGGATATTGGCGATGAGCCTATTAACCTTGACGACATCCCATTTTAATTTAGGTTCTAGTGATTAGGTTGTAGGTTTTAGTGAATTCGCTAAAACCGAGCACCTATAACCTATAACCTTTCTCAACTGAAAGGAGAGAATTATGGCGAAGATATTTAAGAAACACACGGACGTACCGTATTTTGATTACAAGGATGTAAAAACCTTGCAGCGGTACACCAACCAATTTGGACAGATTGAAACACGTAAGAAGTCTGGTCTTAAGGAAAACGAGCAACGCAAGCTAAGCATTGCGATTAAGCGTGCCCGGCACATTGCACTACTTCCATTCGTAGCAAAAGGATAGCCCGACATGAATCGCACACAGTACGATTCACTCAGAAAACATGTGACTAGTCTTGAACATAAACTTAATGACGCAATTGATGATCACGCGCATGCAGATGCTCGAAATTTTAAGGACGCATTGCGCGCTATTGAAGATGCACTGCAGACGCACAAAAATCCACGTTCAATTGAAGATTTAGTAAAGCGGTTAGGCGAAACATTTAAACGATATAGCAACTTCGATATAATGAGCCAAAACGAACTTAATTTTTTTGAAGATAACATGAAAAATATACAGAGCGATCTAAGGCAATTTGATAACTACTAAGAGGTACAATAATGGCATTAAGTCCAACAAATCTTAAAAAAGGTCAGATATTTCAGATTGAAGGCGTACCTTATAAAGTAGTGGAATACGCACAGAAAGTTATGGGGCGTGGCGGATCAATCGTGAACGTCAAAATAAAAAGTCTGATTGATGGACGAGTGCTGGACAAGACATACAAAGGCAATGATTCAATTGAGCCTGCAGATGTATCCAGTAAAACTGTTCAGTTTTTATATACGGACGGCACGATGTGTCATTTTATGGACGAGGCAACATACGAACAGTTTGAATTATCAAACAGCGATCTTGTGCACGAACTGAATTATATGAAAGAAAGTGATCAAGTTACGGCTCAGTTTTTTGACGGCCGGGTGATAGGAATCGAACTTCCAAAAAACGTACCACTTAAAGTTATTCATACGGTTGACGTCGTAAAAGGTGATACAACAAGCAGTGTTCTTAAAGAAGCAGAACTGGAAACCGGAGTTACCGTAAGGGTGCCAGCGTTTATTAAAAATGACGACATAGTGTCGATTGATACCGCAACTGGTTCTTACCGCGAACGCGTCAAGAAGTAAAATGAAAATTCGTGCAGACGAACTGCTAGCCAACCTAGGTCTTGCCCAGAGTCGTTCACAGGCGGCCAATCTCATAAAACTTGGTAAAGTTAGTAGTTACGGAAAGACGATAACCAAAGCAGGCCAATTAGTAGACGATGACGCAGTAATATTGGTAAGTTCTGAGGAGCGATATGTTTCAAGAGCTGGATTTAAGCTAGCTTCAGTCAGTAAGTTACTAAAAATAGACGTAAACAATAAAGTAATGCTAGATGTTGGATCAAGCACTGGCGGATTTACTGATTTTGCGCTGCAGAACGGTGCCAAAAAAGTGCTGGCCGTAGACGTTGGAACAAAACAACTACATCCAAGTCTACATGGAAATCCAAAAATTGAACTTTACGAACAAACCGATATTCGCAACTTTGATAGTCTTGAACAAATTGACTTGATAGTGGTAGACGTATCATTTATAAGTTTACGCGAAATACTGCCACATTTAATCAAATTTATGCATAAAAACACTCAGCTTGTTGCAATGGTAAAACCACAGTTCGAAGCTCAAAAAACAGGGGTGAAACACAAAGGTGTAATTAAAAATGATGCAATGCGCAGAAAAATATTAAAAGAATTTGAACTTTGGGTAAAAAATATGTTCATAGTCGTCAATAAGGCTGATTCTGGTGTGCCAGGAAGCAAAGGAAATGTAGAGCGATTCTACCTGCTAAAACAAACTTACTAATACGATATTTATGATAAACTCAGCCTATGTATTTTAAGAGCAGAGCCGATGCTGGCAAAATTATCGCATCGAAACTAAGTCATCACAAAAAGGAGAATGTTGCGGTAGTTGCGTTGAGTGAGGGCGCGGTTATTGTTGGTGCGCAAATTGCCATGAAGCTCCATGGAAACTTATCGCTTCTAATGACTGAAAACATATTCTTACCCGGTGAGCCAGACGCGATTGGCGCAATTACTGGACAAGACACGTTTACTTATAATAATAAATTTAGCGCCGGTCAACTTGAAGAGTTTACCTCCGAATATCATTCGTACATTGAAGAAAAGCGACGTGAAGGGTTTCATCATTTAAATGTATTGCTCGGCAATGAGGGCGAAATTCCTCGCGAACGCTTAAGATACCACACTGTAATATTAGTTTCTGACGGGTTAGTAAATGGACTTTCGCTGGATATTGCATATGACTATCTGAAGCGAATTGCTATGAAGAAACTGATTATCGCAACACCGTTTGCAACCGTGAAAGCAATCGATCGCATGCATATTATAGGAGACGAAATCTGCTGTCTGGATGTAATTGATAACTTTATTTCAATAGATCACTATTATGAAGACAATACCGTTCCACGGACTCATGATTTGTTCAGAGTTGTGAAGAATATTTCTCTAGCTTGGTCGAAAGACTCCACTTAAACATTAAATCTAAACTCGACTACATCATCACGTTGCATTATGTAGGTTTTTCCTTCGGTGCGAATTTTCCCTTTGTTGCGCGCCTCTGATTCCGATCCTGCGCCGATAAGATCATTGAAGTTAACAACCTGGGCTGCAATAAAGCCTTTCTCAAAATCACCATGGATTACTCCTGCTGCTTGGGGTGCTGTTGAGCCTTTTTTAATTGTCCAGGCTCGCACTTCTTTGTCTCCGGCAGTAAGGTAGCTTTGCAGTCCTAGTAAATCGTATGCACCGTGGATAACCTGGATTAAACCTGATTCTTTCTGTCCATAGCTCGCTAGAAACTCAGCTTGATCCACAGGGTCAAGTCCGCGTAGTTCGTCCTCTAACTTTGCGCTAACAAAAAGTGAAGGAGCGGGGGCTACAAGTTGGGCAAGTTCTTTTTTAGCAGCATCGTTACCCAGTTCGGTATCGTCAATATTAAACAGATACAGAATTGGCTTGGCCGTCATGAGTTGCAGGTCTTTTAGAAGTTCGTGGTACGTTTCAAGGAGTGGTTCATCTTCCCAAAGTGCTTTGCCATCATTGAGTAGTGATTCTATAGATTCAAGACAGTCAGCGGTTGGTTGAAGCTTTGGGTTGGCGCGTGCCTCTTTGGCGAATTTAGTTTTTCGGTTACTTACGGTTTGTAAATCTGCTAAGACCAGCTCGGTTTTAATAACGTCAATGTCATGTGCTGGATCACGGGATGAATCGCTACGGATTATATCGGGGTCTTCAAAGCCCCGAACAACTTGTAGTATGGCGTCACAGGATCGGATGTGACTTAGGAATTGATTACCTAAGCCTTCGCCTTTGCTAGCCCCAGCCACTAAGCCTGCAATATCAACAAAGTCCACCGTAGCAGGCTTGATAGGTGCGTCACCATACATTTTTGATAGTTTTGTGAGCCTTGCATCCGGTACTGGTACAATCCCAGTGTTTGGTTCGATAGTGGCAAAAGGGTAATTAGCCGCCAAAATATTATTGTCAGTCAGTGCATTAAACAATGTCGATTTCCCGACATTGGGTAGACCTACTATTCCTATTGATAAACTCATATAATCACTATTGTAACAGGTAGCAATCGGATGATAACTCAAGACTACCAGTACAGCAGTGTACCTATTGACAAATGATAAATTTGGTGTATAATTTATAGATAGTGAATAAAACTAAAAAAGGAAAATTATGAAAAAATCAGAAGCAAATAAAACAAACGAAACAAAAGACGAAGATAAGTCTAGGCTACTTGCGAAAATTGCGGGTGGGGTGGCCTCAACGGCTCTAGCCTTGGCAGCTTGTAGCGGTACTGATGCTAGTACTGAAGAACAACACCCTAGCACGACACCAACAACTATTGAATTAGAAACAACGTCTACCATGCCTACAACAGATGCGCCGACGTCTAGCACTTTTCCGCCACCAGAAATTGGTGATGGTCCGATTTATGTATATCCTGAAGACGTTACTTCAGATAAATAGTACAAAAAAATTTGATGTCCAAGTCTAGTTCAGATTGGAATGTAATAATAAAAAACTACTCTTTTGAGCGTTTGGAAGAGCGTTTTATATATTCTTTAGCGACTATATTCAAGACAAAGAGGCCAAGTATTGTGGCACTTGCTAAGAGTGGCCATTCACCAAACTTTGTGTAAAATGTTTTGTTATTTTCAGGCGTAAACTCGAAATCAATAAAACCTGTTTCGGTATCTTTAGGGGCAACTATAAATTTACCAGCTTCATCTATTACAAAAGCAGGTGCTCCCATGGATGCTTGAATATATGTACGCTGATTGGCTACAGCGTGGAACCGTGCCATCTGCACGGATTGGCGAAAATACGCTTTTGAGCCACTAAAAACCACTAGCGACGCACTGTTCGTCATCACCTGAACACCGTCGTTCACTAATTGCCTGTATATGTTTCGGCCAAGTATGCCAGAGCAAGCAACAGGCGCTATGCTTAAATTATTAGTGCGAATAACGCTTGGTGGATCACCGCGGTAAAGCCTTCGAGTAGCATCAAATGATGTGTTGATATTGTTTTGACCAGTTAGCTTGAAAAAAGTCTGTAGTATGCCGGGAAGGTATTCACCGGTTGGAATTAGTAGTTGCTTTGTTTGGGTGTCTATTAGCTCATTTTTATGATTTCGTACTTCAAGTGTGCCGTACCGTACACCTGTTTTTGTAAAATCAGCGGATACATCAATACTGACACCGCTGTCACTCAGTCTATTGTTTATATAGGTGTCTAGGAACTGCTCATTGCCGGGTAAATGTGCCGCCGAATATTCGGTAAGTACTATGAGGTCCTTCGGAGTTTCTTGTTTATAGACAATGCCTATATCCCCAGAAATGTCGGTTAAGTGTCCTTCACGCTGCAGCACGCTGGCTGAAATAGGTGACAGTGTACTACTTGGCGTGTGTACAAAATAACTCAAATAACTTGCTAGTGCACTTACCAATAGCACAGCTAACAGTGGTTTATAATGTTTTTTTAGTGCCCAAACCAACGTCATGGCAATGCAAACAACCAACATGCTTAATCCGTACATGCCGACTAGTCGGCTAAGAAACCCAAATTGCGTAGAAATTAATCCTAATCCTAGACTGCCAAAGTTCCAATAGTCACCTATACTCCCCCCCGTTGCATATAAAAATAAAGAGAAAGCCATACTGCGCGCCCATTCAATCACAGCCCAGGTGCTAGAAAGCACTAGTACTGACCACAAGTCAGGTTTCTTGAGACGGTTCTGAAGCTGATGCATAACTAATCCTGCGGGCAGGCTAGCTAGCGTGAGCACAAGGCTCATAATCAGTACGCAGAGGCCTAAGAATACCTTGGCATATTGCGGATCTAACCCGGCAAGCAAAGTTACGTCAGTGTCCAAAAACCATACAAGAACAACTGTGTAGTAACTAAAAAAGAATAGTGCACAAACTTTTAAAGTCTCTTTAAACCTTAGTGCTTTTTTTTGTTCACTAAATATTAGTAAAAAGGGTAGCAGTAACAACGGCAAAAAAGGGGCTGGCAAACCAAAGGAGTAAACTCCTCCGACTGCCAGCCCACTTAGCGTAGCAACACAAAACTTGTAATTGCTAAAATTGTACTTCATCCGGCAGAAGCTGGACTATCGTCTATCTATATATCGTTGCGTTATGAATATTTGGCCGTCAGGGTTTCTGACTGCGCCAACTCCTGATTCGTCCCAGGCGCTATTTAACATATTGGCATTATGTCCGGAGCTATTTTTGAAAGCCTGAAAGAGACTGCTGTAGTCATAGCCACGCCCTACATTTTCGCCAGCACCTCTAAACGTAGATCCATAGCAATAATCGGCTACATTTCTTAGGCCTGGATCGTGGCTGATCTCTCCGGAATTAGCCATCTTATGTGTCCAAGCATAGGCATTGTCGGTCATGCATTTATTGGTTGGCGCCAAAGTTCTTTTGCCTTTGCTAGCTCGGTAATTGTTTATGTCATCACGGTGCTTGGCACCGAGTGCGAAGTCGCTGGTGCCCGTATTGCAACAAGCCGATGCGCTTGGTACAAGAAAATCGTCAACTATAGTCATGAGATTTTTATTAGTTTTCTTTAATTTAGGTTCACGTGGAGCCTTTAGTAATTCACGCGTTACGCTTTTTGTTGCTTTCTCGCAAACGGCTTGTAATTTTTTTTGAGCTTTTTCAAACTTAGCAGGTTTTTGTGCCCCAGCATATACCGCGGTGCCTTTTGCTTCCTCTGCTTCGCCAACTAGGAATCCCTCAAACTGGACCAGTCCTTCCGTGCCTTCATCACCTGCGGTAATTTCATCGGCTAAGGAAGTTACATCAGTTTTAAGTATATCTTTGTATAGTTTTTCGACCTCTTTTTGACTGATAGTGCCGGTTTTTACGTTGGTTGGATCGCTGCTACCTGGATCACAGACAACCGTGCCGTCTGCCTGTACATAAGTAGAGGCAGGGTACATCTCGTAGGCGATATTTCCGTTCTCGTCTTTGCTAATGACAGTTGGTTTAAGGTCTAGATAGCCAACAACTATATCGTCTGAATAGGTTGGAAGTTTAGGTTCCGCGCCAGCGAATAACAGAAAACCTGTGCCAAGCACGCCAAACAAAAGGGCAAACACCCACATTTTGTTTTTTCCAAGGAAATTGCTTAAGTTATTTGATTTTTTTGAAACACTTTTAGGCTTTTTGTTCTTTGCAGTTGACTTTTTGGCGGTACGAGCCATTTGTAGATCCCCCATAGTTTATTTATTAACCTTATGCTATTCCAATTAAATAAAATTGTAAAGTATACGACAAGATATGCAGACTAAAAAAAGGCAACGGTACATGTCTTTGATATTAATATTCAATTTCTTGTGATGTAGATGTCTAGTGCGTATACTCTAAGCATAAGCAGGCATAATTGATTAGTAATGGGCAAGACAAAGCGCAATAATCCGGAAATAAAGTCACAAAACACCAAGCAAATAAAAGGTGTCAAGCGAAGGCGTTTACTGCCAACGAGACGATTTTTTTTACTTACTTTTGCGTTGGTGTCAGTTTTGAGTATTGGCGGGTTTTTAAAAACACAATTTAAAACCAAAACTACTAACGATAGTGCTGTTTCTAATCTGAATGAACCTGATTTTTTGAGAGAAACGCTTGCGGATGAAATACAAGTTGAGGGGAGGGAGGACTCAGCTCTTCTGCTTGACTATATGTTTCGGGCAGAAAATCTTATTGCAGCAGGTAACAGTAGTGACGCTGTAATAGCTGCGATTGAAGCAGAAAAATATAGCGCCAACGCGAGCTTTGATGATTTACTGCGACTTTCTCAAGTTTTTTCAAAATTAGGTAACCAAGAAAAGGCAAGTGAATATTTATTGCTAGCTTCAGAAAGCATATATGCGGTCGACGATGTGTCGGTTCAGCTCCAGGCATATGATTTTTTTAGGAATGCTGGATTGAGTGACCAGTCACAAAAACATTATGAAAAGGCTCAGATGTTAGATAGTAAGGCTGTAGCAGATTACGAAGCAAATAAAAATTCAAATCAGACGGTTGATGATGGTCCAAACTAAACAGAATATGCAAAAAATATATCTAATACTTCTATTTTTGTTAGGTGTGATGTTGTTTGCTGCTCCACAGGTTTCTGCTATTAGTAATGTTGGCCCTGATCCTGCAGACAATTCGGCAAGTAATGTGTACTTTACCGTGGCGCGCCCAGGCGTAAACTATCGGTTAAATAATCCTGAATCGGTAGTTAAGATATTTTCTCGAACAGCAAGCGGAACACTTACGGTTGTTGACGGTAGTTATTGTCCACGAGAAGACGGAGGTATCGATAGCGTTAAAGGCGACGGGGATGGGATCGGTAACGATGGGGACGGGCACGGACAGCCAATCACTAATTTTTCAATTATTCGGGCAAATGCAAGTGAAGCAATCACCGCAACGGTAGTAGCAACTGGCACCAATTTTTTTAAACCAAATCCATGCGGCGACAGGAATATCGCACTTTCCTACAGTGGGTTAGTAAGGTCTACTATTCCTGGTCACGAAGATTTTTATGTAGGTTATTTTAAAGCAGAGCTGGCCGTGGGAGGTGTTTGGGACACCTACACAATCGATAGTATTAACGGATTTAAGGTGCAGCTTGCAGCGGGTAACGTCGTGAGTACTTATTCTGGCGCGAGCGATCAATTCGCTCAAGGACAAATGTGGATTGACGTAAATACATACGCAAGCATGAATCTAAAGTTTGCACCACCTTGTACACTCACATCGGCAACTACGGTTACGCTTCGATGGTTTGATGCTGATATAGGTGAGTCTAATCAGCCTATACCGATTCCAACGACTTTACGTAGATATAATGCCTCAACGGGTGCGCTCATTAGTTCGACTAATTTTAGTATGACTGGCGGTCAGGATGCGCCTGGTTCACGAGCAATTACCGTCCATCCGGGGTCAAGGTACACATGGGAGGTGCGCGATGTATATAGTCGAAACGGTATTCAGTATAAACTTCCTTACGATAGCTTTAATTTTAATCAAGTATGTAAGCCGATTATTACAGAGTTTAAATCGATAGATCCTGCCCCGGGTTGCAAGGAACTGAGCGTCAGGGTTGACACGCTTACGGGCGGTCAATGGGTTGCTCGGTTAATCCCGAATCCGCGGTCTTCCACTGCTGGCCCACCATCAGAGGCTGATTTGCTTAGTACAGCACTAAATCCCGGGACATTACTTAGTCCAAATAGAAATGATAACGGACAGCATATATTCAACATCGAAAACTGGCAAGATGTGCGGGCTCGAACGTTTGCGGTTCGTGTTCGGGATAACGGCAACGGTGCATCTTCAGTTTCAGGCTTAATTACCGTAGGCCCATGCCTCGTCCCCACCTGTAATAGTCCTCCATCGAGTCTAAATTACTCACCAAGTTCGCCGCAACCAAACGAAGCTTTTACTATGACGTTAAATCTTGGCTTTAGGCAAACCTATGGAGCGAATGCACCAACTAACACCGTTGGATCATCCGCTCAACCAAGCTTAGCCTACAGCGTGACATACCAAAACACAGGTCCTCCACCTGGATTTAGTCCTGGCTCTGGAACTGTTAACAAACCTGCTGGCTCGGCAGGAATCTACTCAACTAGCTTTTCTGGTATTAGTGCTACCGCAGTCGGAACATATTACGGAGATATCGTGATTAACACTTCAGCCTCTGGCGGTCCAACAATCACATGTCCATTCGGCGTAGATAACGAAAGTCCTCCATGTCTTGTGTATGATCCGGTAACCGGGGATTGTCCGTTTGATGGACCAACGATAGAAGCCCAACCCTTCTTCCAAGCCTTCCGCGGTGACGTCATATCGGGCGCTCCTATCTATAATGATCTTGATGGAATGTGTTACTCCGGCACCGGGGCAATAAGCGCTAATAATGATGGCCCACCCGGCTACAAAGGCTCAGGAGCGCAACTAGGAGTGTTGGCGTCTGATCAAGTAAAAGAGTTTATTTCTGCCAGCTTAAGAACAGCTTCACCCAATAAGCCAAATGGACTTACATTTGCAAACACACCTACGAACGGTGGTTTTGTGAGCCTTAGTCAATCTTGTACAAACTACTTTGGTGGTTATGATAGCTCTACAGCTACAAATACGGACCCAGGATTTTTTGCGTCGGCAGCTGCCCCAGCATTAACACCAGGCCTAAAGTCAGTACTCCATCATAGCGGAAAATTACAGGTTTCTGGTTACGCGGCTATTTTGGGTAATATGACAATTTATGTAGATGGCGATTTATACGTCACAAGTAATATTGCTTACGCTGTAGTACCGTATTTATCGGTAAATCAACTCCCATCTGTGAAATTTATCGTAAAAGGCAATATTTATATTGATCCAAATGTTACAAGACTCGATGGAACATATATTGCCGTGCCAATTGATGCATCAAATGGTGGAAATGTATTTACTTGCGCTCCTAGTGGCGCAGAGCCAAGCTACGATGCATTAAAGTCAACTTGCGTTGTCGCGCCTCAATTAAAAGTATATGGTTCCATAATTGCGAGGTATATCCATTTGCATAGGCTAACAGGAACAGGTAATGATGCCAATCCTGCTGACGATTACGGTTCAACTAGGGCAGCCGAGACATTTGTTGAGTCACCATTGAACTGGCTTGCGCTGCCTGCGGATGACGCGTCTAGTGGATTTAGCGATTACGAAAGCATCACAAGTTTGCCGCCGGTTCTTTAATTTTTGTAAAAATCCATCTAACCTGTATATACTGTATCCATAAGCAGAAAGCATGATATGTGGAAGAGTAAAAAAGTTAAAAGTACAAATACTCAAAATGTGACGATTAGTGAAGACTTTTCTAAGTCCCTCTGGAACAAAAAAATAAGGTTATTAATTTTTGCTAGTATCATTGTTATTTTGTCTCTTGGAGCAGGCTTATTTTTCATTAATAATGAAAATAACAACCAAGAAGTATCCACACCAGAAATTAAGCCACAATGCATAGAACTTGAAAACGACAGTATTTTGGCTCGCGCACAAGCGGCAGTAACCTCTACAGAAGAAGATAAATTTGATAAACTTACACCAATTGTTGATGAAATAAAACAATTACCTAATTATGAGGCTGACATTAATTGCTTGTACCCTATAGTTTATCTTGACATGTCGTTAACACGAGCAGATGAAGCACGGGAAAACCACTCGAAGATAGAAAAGCTTTTTGATGAAGGTGGACAGTTGGATGAAGGTTTTTTGACAGATAGAGAGACACTTAAAACGCAAATTGAATTTTTAACAGTTTTGGAGTCAGAATCACATTTCTTTAATGAAGGGCCAGCAATAGATGTACCAGAATAATAGGTCGCGCTTAGCGCAATTATTAACTAGGCTGTCAGGCTTTTCAATATTTCTTGCGATTTTCTTCTCGATTGGAGGAGGTGTTGCTAGTGCAGTTACAATAAATAACGCAAATATACCATCTATTCACCAGAATCATAGCAGTACTTATGGAAGGCAATGTACTCCGGGGCCAAGCCAGCCAGTCCACAAACACTCACAGCAGGGTTGGATAAGCCGCGCAAATCAACCGGCGAACATATCTCCAATTAGCGTATCATCTGGCACTAGTAGCCTTAGTTTGCAGTGGAATGTACTATCTAGTAATTGCACAAGTAATTTTAGCCCAGCGAATCTGTCTGGTAATATTGCCAATAAGGCAATACAAACAACACGCTATCATCATATAAGTGCGAGTAGTAATATTGGTTCCGTTAGCGGATTTAACTCCTATCTTGACACTAATTATTCAAACACCTACGGTTCTCCGGAACTTTTTTATGTAAAAGAATCGTCAGCGTTAAATGCCATGCCAGTACACGATGGATTTACATTATCTGGAATTGGCGGTTTAGCCCCGGGTACCTACACGGTAACTGTAAACATCCAAACAAGAGCAATCAATAGATATTCATCTGGATACCACGCGTGTGTAGCCGGGGGGGATGCTGCTAATTTATCAGATACAAATTGTGGTACCGTTACTGCTGGATTTAGTTTTCTGTTGGTAGTTCAACCACCACCAGAACCAAATATTACGGTATTCACCTACGTAGATTGTAATACCATAAGAGTAACGGCGGATACCACCACCAACGCCAACTGGGATGTTCTTGTGATTAGAAATGGAGTCGACACTGCTGTACTTGTTCAGAATATCCCCGATAACACCTCTATCGACATTGATATTTCAAGCCTACAAGCCAGTGGAGGGGGAACCTACCAGGTTAGGGTGAGAGATACCAGTAATAATCAGCCAAGAACGTCAGGCAATCTAAATATACCGGCCTGTCCAACGATAAATAGCTTTACTGTTACGTGCTCTGGAGGCATTTCTCTCCGTGCCACCACTGATACTGGGAGTGTTTGGGCTGCACGATTATTTGTTGATGGAGTTTCAATATCTTCAAATTCTGCAGGTAGAGTTCCTTCATCGGGATTTATAGCTAGCGGTCAATCAGTAGATCCCCCTAAGTCTGTGCAGCCATGGCATGATATACGTTCGCATACATTTCAAGTTCGCGTCGATGACCAGTCAAATCCAACTAAACTGCAAAGATTCAGTGAAGTCGTAACGCTTCCGCCGTGTCTAGTTCCGGCTTGTTCACAGAGCACGCTTCTATTTAATCCTAATCCAACCCAACCCGGTCTGCCGTTTGAAATGACATTAAATCTTGGATTTGCGAGAACTGATGTTCCTGGTTCTGGGACTATTGGAAGCCTAGTAAGCTTTAGTTATAACGCTGCGTATGATTCGCCAACATTTAATCCGTCAAACTATGCAACGGCAGGCGGTACAAGCAGGAACGTTGCTACAGGTGCTTCTGCAAGTTCAGGGAGCCCTTATAGAGCAAGGTTTAGTAATATTACGGCCGATGCAGGGAATCATTCGGGTACAGTTACTGCCAGTCCGGCTGGTGCAGGTGCTATTACATGTACATTTGGGCAAACAGGAGCTCCGCCATGTTTTGCTAAGGACCCAGCTACAGGAAATTGCGATTTTTCAGGACAGTCTATCGAAGCAAATCCTGCTATCCAAGCATTCCGTGGCGATGTAATTGCCGGAGCCCCAATTTTTGAAAGTGGAGGATGTTCAACAAGTGGCGCCGGTGAGGTGCAAACTTATAACCAGGGCTCCTCTGGATCTTATAAAGGTTCTGGTGGGCAGTTGGGTGTAATGAGTCGAGGTTCAATCATAGAGTTTGTTTCTGCAAGTTTACGAACAGCTTCACCAACAAAACCAAACGGACTCAGTTTTTCAAACACTCCGACACCAGGCAACTTTGCGCATTTAAGCTTAAGTTGTACAAATTATTTTTCAGATTATGATGATGCTGTGGCAAGCACAACAAACGCTGGCTTTATAGCCAACGCCTTACCAACCACTTTTGGAGCAGAAAGGATTCTCAGCCATAGGGGTAATCTAATTATCCCAGGATACAGCCCCTTCCCAGGAAAGATCACCGTTTATGTAAATGGTGATCTTTCAGTCATTGGAAATATTCAATACACAAACGGGTATGCTTCGGTTGCGTCTATACCAAATGTGCGTTTTATAGTCAGAGGCAACATATATATAAGTCCAAATGTTACAAGACTAGACGGAACATATATTGCTATGCCGGTTGACGCGGCAAACGGGGGCGCAGTGTTTACTTGCTCACCTATAGGGACATCTCCAGAATACGATGAACTTAAAGATAACTGTGCAAAAGCCACACCACTAAGATTTTATGGATCTGTATTGGCAAAATATATCCATCTACACAGATTGGCAGGAACTAGTAATGATGCAAATATCGGAGCAGACTACAATGATCCTACTCTAACAGGAGAAACTTTTGTAGAGAGCCCGCTTCATTGGATTGTGCGACCACAAACAAGCGGAACAGCAGGCCAGTCAACCAAGTATGAAAGCGTAACGAAACTACCTCCAGTTTTGTAGATAAAATAAACTATTTGTAACATTTTCGCTTATGCTATAATTTAACTAATACGAGTGTTGTGAACAAGTATGACAACAATGAATAAGGGTGTGGAATATGAAAACTGGTAAAGAAAAAAATAAAATCGGAGCATTGATAGCATGAGCTTATTGACCGGCATCAATGACTTCATTGGATTAGACATTGGAACAACTGCTATTCGATTTGTCCAACTGAGCGGCTCAGGGCCTGTGAAATCACTGATTAAATACGGTTCAGTGGATATTGACAGTAAGCTAGCTTTAAGCGATGCAAAAGCCGATCAACAGAAACTTGCCGGTATTGTAAGAAACCTGATTACCGAGGCACGTATTGCTACAAAAAACGTTGCGGTTGGCATCCCCTCACAACGAGTGTTTACGACTGTAAAAGATTTTGACCACCTATCCCAGTCCGAACTGGACAAAACAATTCGCTACCAGGCAGATTCGCTAATTCCAACGCCTCTAGATCAATCTAAGATTGACTGGGCATTAATAGGTGAATCGCCAGCCGATAAAACAAAGGTGGAAGTACTTTTAACAAGCGTTCCAAACAATTATGTAGAAGAACGTCTTGATGTACTTGAATCTATTGGGCTTAATGTCATATCGTTTGAGCCAGATAATATAGCACTTGCTCGTTCCATGATTGCAAGTGAATCTACAATGCCCCAAATGGTTATTGACGTCGGAAGTAAGAGTACAGACATTGTTGTGGTCATGAATGGAGCGCCAAGGCTAACTCGGTCAATACCAACTGGTTCCGAGGCAATTGTACGGGCAGCGATGCAAAATCTTTCGATTGATGAAGCGCAAGCAACACAATTTGTGTTTAAGTTTGGTCTTTCAAAAGACAAATTAGAAGGCCAAATTCATCAGGCTATCATAGGAACGGTTGATATCCTTGTTGGTGAGGTAGAAAAATCAATTAAATTTTTCATGTCACGATATGCGGGAACAGTAATTGACCGAGTAATAGTTACTGGCGGGGCGTCTGCATTACCGGAATTTCCGCTTTATGTTGCTAATAAAACAGGTCTAAATGTAGAAATAGGCAGTGCTTGGCGCAACATAACTTTCCCTACAGAGCGCCAAAATGAGTTGTTAGCCGTATCGAATCATTTCGGAGTTGCAGCTGGACTCGCCGAGAGGAACGAATAGGATGATTCAATTTAACCTATTACCTGATATTAAGCTTGAATACATTAAAGCCCGACGCGCAAAGCGTAGCGTGCTGCTCATAGCTGCAATAGTATCCGGAGGCGGAATTGCCTTGTTTGTTTTACTATTTGTATCAGTAAACGTATTCCAGGCACGTCATATCAATAACCTTACCGATGATATAAACAATAGAAAATCCGAACTATCATCGATAGAAGACTTAGACAAAATTCTTACTATTCAAAATCAATTAAATAGCCTAACTGAGCTTCATGAACTAAAGCCAGAAGTAACCAGATTTTACACCTATCTTCCGCAGCTTGTTCCGGTTGAAGCAAACGTATCAGATGTGAACGTAAGCTTAGTTGATTCAACAATTAATTTTAACGGTGATGCCAATACACTGATTACAGTGAATAAATTTGTAGATATATTAAAGTTTACAACCTATAAAGATGCTAACGGACAAGATTTGCCGGCCTTTAAAGATGTGGTTCTAACACAATTTTCAGCGAGTGATACGAGAGTTAACTATGCGATTGATTTAACATTCGATCCGATTATATTTGATTCAAGGCAAGTCATAACGCTAAAAGTTCCAGAAATTATTTCGACTCGTTCTGCAACTGAAAAACCAAACGAAGGAGTTTTTAAGCAGCAAGCAAACCCAACCGAGGAGTCAACGCAATGAAACTAGAATTGCCATCAACTAAAAGAGTCTTGGTTGATAAAGCGAACAGTACGGTTATAGTTGCAGTAGCAATCTCTGCTTTTATTGTCACCTTTTCTCTTGTATCATCTAAAGCCCTTTGGGATAAAAGTCAATTTCAAGCAAGAGTGGTAGACAAGAAAGAGATCGCCCTTAAGCAGCTTGAAGCTAACGTCATAGAGACTAATAAGCTAGTTGATTCGTATAAAGTTTTTGTTCAGCAGCAACCGAATGTTATTGGTGGAAATGCCCAGGGAGAGGGAGAACGCGATGGAGATAATGCCCGGATTGTATTAGACGCACTCCCTAGTAAATATGATTTCCCAGCGCTTGCTACAAGTATTCAGAAGATTTTGAGTGATCAAGGAATAGCAATTGACTCTATTACTGGAACCGACGATCAAGTTGCCCAAAGTGGTGTTGACGCATCTGGAACTCCACAGCCAATAGAAATTCCGTTTGAGTTTTCTGTCTCTACTTCGCAGCAAGGGACACAATTAGTTTTTGATAAACTTCAAAGATCCATCCGTCCTATGCACGTATTGAATTTTTCTCTTGCAAGTTCAGGTTCAGAATCGGTGACAGTGAACGTATCATCTAAAACGTATTATCAACCGCAAAAAAGCGTCGAAATAACTTCTGAAAGGATTACGAAATGAAGCAAAAGGACGTAGTACTAATCCTAGTTATTGTTGTCATATCGGGAATATTTTCTATGCTTATATCAAATATGTTAATCACTCCTGCGTCAGAACTTGAAGCAGATGTAGAAGTAGTCGGCGCGATAGTATCGGATTTTCAGAATCCAAGTACGAAGTTTTTTAATGAAAAGTCCAATAACCCAACTCAGATAATCAGAATCGGTGAAGGCGGTAATACTGATCCGTTTAGTTCTGGAACGCAATAAAGTGAAGGCGGGACTTCTATGAGTGTCTTGTCTGCAAATGCGCAGAAGCAGGTCGAAAAAAAGCTAGTTGAAGACAAACTAATTAGCGCAGAGAAGTTAAAGGAACTAAAAGAAAAAGCGACTGCAGAAAGCACTCCATTCTTTTCATTGCTACTCAGTGAAGAACAAGTAACCAACGAAGATCTCACTAAAATTGTCGCCCAAGTGAACAATGTCCCGTATGTGAATCTAAGTACTGCACGGGTCAACCCAGAGGTACTCAAACTTCTTTCAAAAGATATTGCTATGCAGTATATGGCGGTTCCGCTTGGTGAGATGCAAAATCGTTTGGTAGTAGCAATGCTAGACGCCGATAACGTTCAAGCAGTTGATTTTTTGTCCAACAAAATAGGACGACCTTTGAAAGTGTACTCCGCAAGTGAAGAAGGAGTTCGCTCTGTACTTAAGCAGTATGCTCTAGAACTTGAAGACGAAATACCTGATTCGGTTAGTATGGAAGATGGTGGTCAAGAGTCTAGCCAGAATAAGTCGGGCAAAAACAGTCCTAATGATAAAAAGAAAACAATTAAAACAATTGTTCAGGATTCGCCTATAAGTAAGGCCTTATCAACTATCTTGGAATATGCAGCGAAAAACCGGGCAAGCGATGTACACATAGAGCCGTTAGAAACTGAGCTAAAAATTCGCGCACGAATTGACGGTGTGCTTCGCGAAATAATGAAGCTTCCAAAAAGCACAGAAGCGCCACTTGTTTCGCGTATAAAAATCCTGTCAAACTTAAAGATTGATGAACATCGAATCCCACAAGATGGCCAGTTTACTATTCATGTGGCAGAAAAAGACATTGACCTGCGTATTGCAATATCTCCTGTTGTATGGGGTGAGCAGGTTGTTATACGTTTGCTAGATAAGTCTGGAACAAGTCTTATGCTGGAGGATATGGGTTACAAGGGTAGGGCTCTGCGAACTATTCGTGATGGTATTAAGCAGTCAAACGGAATGATTCTAACATCTGGCCCAACTGGCTCAGGTAAGTCAACATCACTTTATGCACTTATACAGGAAATAAAAGACGAAAGTATTAATATAGTTACGCTGGAAGATCCCGTCGAGTACAAGATGAGTGGAATTAACCAAATTCAAGTTAACGTCGAGGTGGGGCTAACGTTTGCGTCAGGATTGCGCTCAATACTGCGACAAGATCCAAACGTAGTTATGGTCGGCGAGATCCGCGATAAAGAAACAGCAACGCTTGCAGTCCAGGCAGCCCTTACCGGTCACCTCGTTTTCTCTACACTTCATACGAACTCGGCAGCTGGTATTCTGCCAAGACTACTAGACATGGCCATAGAGCCGTTCTTAATTGCAAGTACAGTGCATACGGTTATTGGACAGCGCTTGGTTCGTCGTATAGGCAATAAAAAAGAGACATACCAGTCCGACGCAGCCGAAACCCAGGCAATAAATGAAGTGCTTGGGGAAATACTACCAGAGAAAAAAGAGGATGTTGCTAGGGTAGGAAAAGATATTGGGTATGATAACTTGCCACTTAAGGGACAAAACGCTTATACTTTAACCAAGGGTGTCGATAGTTCTGATACGCCTGGAGGGTATAAAGGCCGTATGGGGCTTTATGAGGTTTTCCAGGTAACAAACGAAATCCAAGCCTTAATATTAAAACGTTCAACAAGCTCGGAAATTCAGGAGCTTGCAAAGAAGCAAGGGATGCTCACAATGCGTCAAGACGGTTACTTAAAAGCACTAGCCGGTGAAACCACACTTGCAGAAGTAGACCGTGTAGCAAGCGCAGGAAGCGCATAAAGGGGAGTAGCATGACACAGACAAAATCAGCAGCACCACGAATCGAAATACTTTTAGAAGAAGTTATAAAAAAGAAAGCCTCCGACCTTCACTTACAAGTTGGCTTAGCTCCTATGCTACGTGTCGATGGTAAGCTGGCCCCAGTTACAGGAAGCGAGCCACTTACGGAAGAGGCAGTTGAAACTCTTATTTTTGCAATATTAGACGATGATCAAAAGCAAATTTTACTCAAAGACAAAGAGTTTGATTTCAGCTTTGCCTTTGGTGATCTTGGGCGTTTTCGCGTAAACGCCTTTCATGAACGAGGAAACCTTGCTGCCGCACTTCGTTTAATTCCAAACGAGCTCCTCACACTTGCTCAACTTGGATTACCTCAGATTACTAATAAATTTGCCGAGTATCCACGTGGACTTGTTTTAGTTACAGGACCGACTGGTTCAGGTAAATCAACATCACTTGCTGCGTTGCTACACAAGATTAACACCGAGCGCGCAGAACATATTGTAACAATCGAGGACCCAATCGAGTTTACTCATACTTCACAAAAGTCAGTTATTGTGCAACGTGAAGTTCACTATGATACCTATTCATTCTCCGCCGCGCTTCGCTCAAGTCTGCGTCAAGATCCAGACGTTGTGCTTATCGGTGAAATGCGTGATCTTGAAACAATTGCAGCTGCAATTACCATTGCAGAAACAGGTCACTTGGTGCTTGCAACGCTTCACACAAACTCCGCAGCGCAAAGCATTGACCGTATGATTGACGTATTCCCGCCGCATCAGCAACCGCAAATCCGCGCTCAGTTATCTAACATACTTATGGCAATTTGTTCACAGCGACTGATTCCATCTATCGGTGGTGGTCGTGTTGCGGCCGCAGAAATATTGATAGCTACCCCGGCTGTTAGAAACATTATCAGGGAAGGCAAGAGCCATCAGCTAGAAGCAGTTATTCAGACAGGTGCGGAATTTGGGATGCAGTCAATGGACAAGACGCTGGTAAACCTCATCCATGCCGGAACAATAAGTTATGATGAAGCGCGTAACTATGCAGTAGATCTTGATGAGTTAGATAGGTTGATGAGAGCCTAAGACGCATGCTTAAAAGTTCACACCCCAATCCCCAAAGATCAATATCACAACTTTCTTATGTTCGAACATTGGAGATTGAATATTGGAAATTGAATATTGCTCCTGAAAGGAGACAGTCATGCTGACGTTTAAGTACACTGCACGTGATTCAGCAACTGGCCAAAAAATAAAAGCCGAAGTTCAAGCTGACAGCGAACAAGCAGCAGCAAAATTAATCCACGACCAAGGACTTTCGCCACTTAGCATAGAGGCTGTTGGTGCCGGTGGTGGACTAGGCGGCTTTTTTAACAAGGTCAAGATTAAAGATAAGATTCTTTTTTCACGGCAGCTATCGACACTCATAAATGCTGGTTTACCATTAGTGCAAAGCTTGCGCAATGTTGGCGCCCAAACTACTAGTAAGCCGCTTAAAGTCGTCGTGAACGACGTTATTAGTAATGTTGAAGCCGGTAGCTCATTTTCGGCTGCTTTATCAAAACACCCTAAGGTGTTTAACCAGATCTTCATCAGTCTCATTGCGGCCGGTGAAACCTCAGGAACTCTGGACGATTCGCTAGAACGGCTTTCAATTCAGCAGGAAAAAGATGCAGAGATTGTTAGTAAAGTGCGCGGGGCTATGGTGTATCCGATAATCGTTCTGGTTGTA
>JBBQAZ010000009.1:0-29388 GCA_038316995.1 Saccharimonadales bacterium (SeqCode)
GCCACCTTAGCTCAGGGGTAGAGCATCGCCA
Source organism: Saccharimonadales bacterium (SeqCode) (assembly GCA_038316995.1). Taxonomy (GTDB): domain Bacteria; phylum Patescibacteriota; class Saccharimonadia; order Saccharimonadales; family JAXHNE01; genus JAXHNE01. The sequence goes on from JBBQAZ010000009.1 coordinate 32, forward strand.
TGGTAAGGCGGGGGTCGTGAGTTCAAATCTCACAGGTGGCTCCAAAAGTGTTGATTTATTAATTCTAATCTGTTAAAGTTGTATTCTATGGCTAAAGGCGACAAACGAAAAATTATAGGTATGGTGAGCGAAGAAACCGGTCATCGTCATTATTATACTGTTAAAAATACGATGAATACTCCTGATAAACTAGAACTTCGTAAATACGATCCCGTAGCACGTAAACACGTGCTTTATGTTGAAACTAAGAAAAACCTTGGTCGCAACGAAGTAAAACCAAAGAAATAATTTTATTTCTTACTAAGATCTAGAAGAGTGTTGATTAATTCTGCGTGGCTCCATATTAATGGTGCTACACTTTTTATTTCTCCATTTGTCGGATCTATCTGTTCAGAAAGAACACCAGAAGGTAGGGTGTGATTAAGAGTCCAATTAACGAGTTTCTTTGCTTCATCGGCCATCCCGTAGTGCATTTGAACTTGAGCCAACCATAATGTGCTCACAAACCATGGATTACCAAAATATGGTGGATCTGATGCAAAGTATCGATCATGCGTGTATCGAGGAAGTCCACCGCTTGGAGTTTTATCAAGAAGTTTATCTGTAATTGTTTCAAGTGTGCGCATTGTCGGAGCTTTAGATTCTTCTTCTGCCGCGAACATCGCCATGCCAAATAGACTCGATATATCTATCGTGTCGTCAAACCCTAGTGATCCGTCTTCTTGTAATAAGATGCCTTTTCTGTAAGCTCCAGTAGACTCATTGAATAACGAGCCAAAACCTTGTCTTAATTTTTGAGCAGACGTAGCCCATTTCCCAGCATCTTCTTTTCCTAATGCTTTTGATATCTCTGATGCTGCAAGCATGGCTCCGTAAACAATAGAAACTGTATAAGTGCTGGTCAGGAATTTTTCTTCCCATAAATCATAACTTGCATGCGGGAGGCCAGTAGCATCATCTATAAAATCACACATAAAGTTAGTAGCTGGCAGAATAAGGCTATCGTAAAGTCCTGAAACAAAACTTTTATCACCAGTTTGCTGCAAGTATTCATATAGCATATAGATTATAATCGCCGTTTCATCTTCCTGAATAGCAAGTTCTTTATGATGATTATGTACGAGCGGGTGCCATGTGCTTCCCACAGAGCCGTCAGGCTGGTATTTGTGCATGACATAGCCGCCAGGTGTCAAGATATTTGCACAGAATTTAAAGAAATTTTGCGCTTCTTCTATGAAGCCAAGTCGCAGCAATGGCCAGATTGCAAATGCTCCATCTCTTGGCCACACATAACTATAGTAGTCACGACCATAGTTATATATTGAAGAATCGCAAGAAGCTAAAATTCCACCGCGTTTATCAATATGCGCTTTTATTAATAACAACGACTTTTGTGCAGCGCTTTTGTGTACTGGTGACAGCGATGAGAGCTGATCTTGAGCAGGTTCAAGCCATTTTTGCCAATATGCAAGTGTTCTATCGCGCTGTTTTTGCATTCCATCGCTAAGGAATGTCTGGTGAGTTCGCTCAGCTTCTATTTGAGTCTCTGCGGCCGTAATCCAATAATCAAAATATAATGATTGTCCTTCAGTTAATTTCTTGCAAAACCGCATGACTGAATCAACACCGCCGTGTTCAATTGGACTTCCGGATAATTCACCGTCTTCTGCATCTCTAAAAGTACCTTCTTTGCCTTCAATTCCATAATTTCCAACTGCGTATTGGTCAAAGCTATTGTTTTCTTCGTCTACTCCGGAGGCAACAAGACAAACCTTGCCTTTATAGTCATATATGTAGTTTCCGTCCGGAACATACATTGCAGTGTCGGCGCGGCCATCGCGCGATATCTCGAACACCTGATGCATAAATACTCTTACTTCACGTTCTCCTGGTAGCAGAGATGTAACGGCTAGCCTCCGGCAAAATGCATCTGCATAGGGGTGAACAAAATCTTCTGTTTGAATATGCACTCCAAGGTCGTGTTGCGTATAGGAAATATGTGCAATTAACGCATCATCACGGAAATCGACAGAAATATCCCAAGAGCCATCGTTAACCCAAGAAAATATACCGTCTATCCAGATACCAATTTTGTGCTCTGTGTTCCGAGAATTAGTTAAGTTGTCTTGGCCAACATATGGGTAGTAAAAGTCGTGAACAAGCCCGTGTTCGTCAAGCCCTACTGTAAGTGATCCATTTCCTAAAATAGCGTGACGTGCCATTAAACGTTAAAACCCATCTTAGTTAATCGGTATTTTAAGTCATGGAAAGCGTTCATAAACGTAATGTGCGCCTGATACGGAGTTTCATAAGGGCTAAAATATGCGTGAATATCGCCATCATTAAACCACTTAGTACACATGTAATAGAAATGATCTGAAGTCTGTAGTTTTCTCCAATCTTCAATCAGTTGCAAATCGCCAGATTGAAGAATTGGATTCTGGAGGTTGTAGAGTGCAGTTATAGCTTCGTGTTGCATCGGATTACCAAGCCAGGCGCTAAGATCGCGCTCTGTATCTGCCCAGGTGGTTGTATAGGGAGTATCGATTTCATCAGCGGCTTCATGAGAGTCAGCAGCTTCACTAACTGTCATAAATGTATGGTCGCCATCATTTAACCATTGAGAAGGTAAGTGCTGTAAGAAATCAAAAATACCACTCTCGCCCCATTGATGCTCTCCAAAGGTTTCATAATCCATAAATAAATTAAATATCTGCGCATTATCTGTTTGGCTTAACCAATGTGAGAATTTATCTGCCGTTAAAGGCCATTCTTTCCAATTCTGATCGCCAAAACGAAACGCGACGTCGTCACTTAATTTATAGTTTTTCATTAAGAGCTTAATAGTGTCAGTACCAGTTGGTCTGTAAACAAAATTTGGGCTTCTCCAGCCTAATATTGGATCCCAACCTTCTGCCAAAATGGCTTTGTACCCAGAACGTTCTGCCCAGACAGCTAGATCGTTGTTGTAGCTTAGCTCGGTGTTTCTAAATACTTTTGGTGTTTGGCCAAAAAGTTCTTGTATTTTATCTCGGTGCATTTGAACCTGTATCTCGAACTCACTTTGCGAATAGAAAAATGCCAAACTATGATGGTAAGTTTCACCCACAAATTCAACTTTTCCGGTGCTGGCCAAATCCTGGAATGAATGCAATGCTCTTGGCGACCAATTTTCCATTTGCTCCAAAATGGTTCCGGTAATTGAAAGGCTAACCTTAAATTCCGGGTGCGCCTCAATAAGTCCTTTTAGGACCTTGTTGGTCGCTAAATATGACTTCTCGGTAACTTTGTGAAGTATAGCTTCGTTAGCCATTGGGTCATCACTGGGTGCGATAAAATAATCATGGTTAACTCCAGCATCAAATATTGTGTAGTTTTTTCTTATTCTGTAGGGTTGGTGAACGTGCATATAGAGCACAATAGCTTTGCTCATGCGTGAACCTCGTTCATATGGCGACGATATATGCTAAATAGCTGGTCTGCAGCAGTGTTCCAACTAAGTTGGTTATATTCCTGTAGTGAATTGTTATGCAGCTCGCGTTGCAGTGCATCACTACGAACAACAGCCGTAATTTGGTTAGCCATTTCATCAACATCCCAAAAATCAACTTTAAGGCAGTTTTGAATAACTTCAGCTACACCTGATTGCTTGCTAATTAAGGCAGGGGTTCCGTAACCAATTGCCTCAAGAGGTGTTAAACCGAATGGTTCAGAAATTGACGGCATTACAAACAAGTCAGCAATTGCATAGGCGTCTCGCCAACGCTTCCCGCGCTGAAACCCTGTAAATATAACGTTTTTACTAATTCCTAGGGCAGCGGCTTGTTCCATGAGCTCATATTCAAGCTCACCACTTCCAACAATTAAGAAAAAAGTTTTAGGTTCTCGCTTGACTACTTGCGCTGCCGCGTTAAGAAGATTTGATAATCCTTTCTGGATAGTTAATCTGCCAATGTTGACTACGACTTTGTATCCTTGCTTTTTCATTTCTTCTAGATAGTGATATGAATTATCTTCATCTAGTAGTTCCAAAGCTTCTTTGTCAATACTGTTGTGGACGACAGAGATATTTTCTGCAGGTATTTGATAATCTCGAATAATTGCTCGTTTTGTATGTTCGCTAACAGCAATTACTTGATCGGCTAGCATTAGCGACATTCGTTCAATTTCCTGAACAAATGGATTTCCAGGTTGGCCGCCAGCTCTATCTGATTCTACGGAGTGAACGTGTAGCAAAAGTGGCTTGCCGGTGCGTTCTTTTGCTCGCAAAGCAGCACGGAATGTCAACCAGTCGTGGGCGTGAATGACGTCAAATGAAGATTCAAGAACAATGTCATCGATTGCTTCTTCGTATGCTTTGTGAAAATCAAACAGACTTTTCCACTGTACTACGCCGTCCTTATAGACAAACTTATAGCTGTCATAGGCTATGCCCGCTTTAATCACTTCTTGCACATCGTTTGGTTGTGCGTGCGTTATCTTCATAAAATCGATACCATGATCGGCAGAGTAGGGAAGAATGAATTCAATATCGGCACCATTGTCAGCAAGAGATTTACAGAGCTGAAAACATGCTACTCCTAGCCCACCACTGTTATGAGGTGGCAATTCCCAACCCAACATTAGAATTTTCATATGTCTGAACTCGTCCTTACTTTGTTTCCCTAAAAGTATACGTGTCTGGGAACTTAAGCACAACCGTTTTTATAGAGAAAAGTGTTCAAAACATAGAGGACTATAAAACTCATCGGATTTTTGTCTATTTTCAACAACAATTGATTCCCCTTTACGCACTTTTGACCCATTTCTGAATAATCCAGTACGAATTGCAGGATCGTCACATTCAATGACATCACAGCGCGCTGTAAGTACGGACAAATTATCTGGCTCGACTGCTAAGAGAGCTTGATAAAATTCTGTCGGCTCACCCATATAGTCAATATCTATGCAGCTCACCAAAACTTTTTTACCTGCTTCCCTCGCATGTGAAATAAAATCAACTTCTTTTTCAGGTTCGTCAAAAAAATGCGCTTCATCAACCGCAAATCCTGAGTTGTGACCAGAAAAGTTTATGAGGGAACTTAGTGAAATGGATTCTATTCGTAATCCCGTTCTAGATTCAATTCCAGTGTCTCTGATTTCTCTGACCGGTTTAAAGGCACTCAAGCTAAGGCCTTGACCTATGCATTCTTGATATTTACGAATAAGAAGGTCTGACTTGCCGCTGTACATAGGACCAGTTATTAATTCAATACTTCCAGGCATAATTTATTTGGCAGGGGTACAGGGATTTGAACCCGGACTTAAGGTTTTGGAGACCTTCGTGCTAACCATTGACACTATACCCCTATGCAGTGCTGTAAAATTATAACGTAAAAATGTCAGTACTTACAGTCTAATAGGAGGTCTAACACTTTAAAAAGATTGTAAAATCTGTTATACAATAGGTTGATGAGCAAACTTCAGCTGCATAAACCCACTTTAATACTACTTTATGGCTATCCTGGTGCAGGTAAAACTTACTTTGCAAGGCAGTTTTGTGAAGACATAGCAGCCGCACATGTGCATGACGACAAAATTCGGAACGAGATTTTTGAAGACCCACGCTATGACAAGCAAGAAAATCAAATTTTACAGCAGCTGATGCAGTACATGACAGAAGAGTTTTTAAAAGCCGGTATGAGTGTCGTGTATGACGTAAACGCAATGCGCTTAGGCCATAGACGACTTCTTCGTGATTTAGCACGTAAGTTCAATGCTAAACCCGTATTAGTATGGCTTCAAATTGATGCAGAGTCGGCATATCAGCGTGCAAGCCAGCGCGACAGACGAAAAACAGATGATAAATATGCAATAACCATGGACAAAGACATGTTTGCTCAAATAACAAATTACATGCAAAATCCTTCGCAGTCAGAAGAATACATAGTCCTAAGCGGAAAACACACATACGGTACACAATCAAAAATGTTAAGTAAGAAGTTTTATGACATGGGACTTCTTGACGCCAGTAATGCAAGTGCTAAAATTGCACGGCCAGAAATGATGAGTCGTATTCCAAATCCACTCGCCGGCAGAGTAGATCAATCACGTAGAAATATTCGGATCAGATAAACCGATATGCCGGCAAAAGAGATTGCGCTTGACGGTATTGGAATCGTCAAAATATACAAAAGAAAAGGTGCACGATCTATACGACTAAGTGTCGTTGGAGATGGATCTGTTCGAGTCACCCAACCAAGGTGGCTACCTTACCGTGCTGGCCTAGAGTTTGCTACAAGCAGAAAGTCCTGGATTGCTAAGAATATAGTCCCAAAGAATATTTTGGTAAATCGTCAAAATATTGGAAAGTCGTATCAGCTTTTTATTGTCTCTGACGACATTGTTAACTCGCCAAGAGTTAGAGTGTCTCAGAAACAAATTATTGTTAAAGCCCCGCGAAACATGTCTCCGGATACCGAATTGGTGCAAAAAGCTGCAGTTAGAGGTGTAGAAAAGGCCTTGAAGGCAGAAACAGAGGAGTTGTTGATTCCCAGATTGCGCATGCTCTCAAAAGAACATGGGTTTTCTTTTAGGAGTGTAGAGGTAAAAAAATTAAAAAGTCGATGGGGCAGCTGTTCGCAATATAAGGACATAGTTCTAAATAGTTATTTAATACAATTGCCGTGGGACCTAATTGATTATGTTCTGCTTCACGAACTTCAGCATACAACCGTACTCGCTCATGGTAATAAGTTTTGGAAAGAACTTGGAAACCACGTGATTAATCTTAAGGAAAAAAGAAAAACGATTAAGAATTTTCAAGCGCGAATTAATTAACATAAACAAAACAGCATTTCATTTTGCTTACGCTATGCAATAATATGGGTATGCCGAACAATGCACATAACGGGAACACGATTGTACAAAGTGCAGAGCTCGAACGAGAAAGACTCACTAGCCTAATAAACAGCATGGGCGATGGTGTTATTGCTATTGATAATGTGTTGGACATCGTCGTTAGTAACGGGGCAGCGTTGAACATCTTGGATGTTAACGCTACCGTTACTGGTAAATCGATTGTCGAGTTTCTAAAATTAGTAGACAACAACAACCAGCCGATTGATATTAAGCAATTTATTTTAGATATAAAAACCTCGTTTACTTCAAGGGACTGGAAAGTCGTTTACAGTAAAGATGACGTAGTAAATATATATATTAGTATTGCTCCGGTACGACTAGGGTTTGGCAGCGATGGTATGCATGGGTACGTTATTTTACTCCGTGACATAACAAGAGAAAAATCACTCGAAGAAGAGCGTGATGAATTTATTAGCGTCGTAAGTCATGAATTGCGTACACCAATTGCAATTGCTGAAGGTAATCTTGGAAACATGGAGTTTTTAATGGAAAAAGCCGAAATTAAAAATGACATGCTCACCCAAGCTCTAAATCAAGCCCATACTCAAGTTACTTTTCTTGCTGGTCTAATTAATGATCTTGCAACATTGTCTCGTTCTGAGCGTGGAAAGTTACAATTAGAAGTTGAGTCAATCAATGTTCATGAGTTAATTGATGACCTTGTTGGTAGTCATCAGGCTGATGCGACTGCCAAGGGACTAGAGCTCAAGAACGAGCAAGATCCGCACCTTGAAATTCTACAATCAAGTAAATTGTATGTCCGAGAGGTGCTTCAGAACTTTATTACTAATTCAATTAAATATACAGAAGAAGGCCATGTCGTGATTGGGGGCAAGAAACGAACCGGTGGCGTCGAGTTTTATGTTTCCGACACGGGGATTGGCATAAGTAAAGCAGATAAACAAAAAGTATTTGATAAATTTTTTAGAAGCGAAGATTTCCGCACTAGAGCAAATAACGGCACTGGCTTGGGTCTTTACGTAACAATGAAGCTCGCACGATTAATTCATGCAGAGATTAGCGTAGAAAGTGAACTAAACAAAGGTTCAACTTTTTCAATATTTATTCCAGATTTAGATCACAAAGAGCAAGAACAGTCTTAAATTATTGGAAAGTGTTTAATTACATGCATTGCAGGAATGCAGACGTTTCGACCCTTCCATTCTATCTTGCCAAACTCGTACTGCTGCATAGATGTGATAGTTAGGACAATGTCTGTAACTATTGCAAAAGGGTAATTTACTAGTGCGACGATGCTATGAAACGGTTGGCTAGCAGACATTATTAGGTAATGCGTTGATACGAGTAGTAATGACGCTACTACGCCAAGAATGCTCACGATGCTCGCTCCGGTCCAAAACCAACTCATCGCAAAAATAAGCGGAAGTAATAAAAAGCATAACTGGCCGGCGCTCAACAACAGAACTAGTTCTGGTCGTTTGCGCAACGATGGGTATTTTACGCGTATGGCTGTACTAAGCTGTTCCTCAACAGGTTTTACTGTTTTTATGTCTAAATGTTCGTCTGCGCGAATAAACGCGTACTGGTCATTTCTGATAAGTTCTCTAGCAAAGAATCGCTCTGGCACAATATTGTGGCTCACACCCTTAAAGAACCCAAGTTTTTTTAACTCTTTATGTTTTATTAGCCAGCAAGTGCTAAGAACTGGGGGTCTATTGAATAATCTCCTTGGGAGGGCAAGCTCCCACCAATAACGTAGCGGTTGTATGAGCGATGTATTTATTCCACCTCCAATTCTAAGGGGCATAACGCTCATCATTGAACGATCTTTTGTTAACATCGAGCTTACTAGAGTGCGAATTGCTTCTGGACCAAACCTTACATCTACTCCGCAGAACAGTATTATTTCTCCGCTGGCATGTTTAGCGAGTTTTTCATATGCTTGATTTTTTGCAAGCCAGCGATCAGCTGGAGGCTCCCCTGAAATAAATCGAACGCCGTCATGAGCGAAATCTCTAATAATCTCTGCGGTCCTATCTTGTGAGCAGTCATCCAGCACCAATACTTCAAGCTTTGGATAATCATTCGCTAGTACAGTGCGAATGCACGATGCAAGATCATTAGTTTCGTTTCGGGCTGGTATTGCAACTGTCACGGTAGGAAGTTCTTTATCCGAATAAAAGTGTTTTGTTTGGTGGTGATTTGTCTTTTGCAAGTTTTTGGATGTAATTGCAAGTATAAACAAAGCAACTATTACTTGTAAAAGTGCCATGCTTTCAAATACCAGAGTTAATTCTGGACGAACAAAAATAAGTTTTAGTATCAAGAAGCCTGAAGTTGCGGTGAACAGAATTATGCTTGTACGTCTTGTGTTTCGTTTTAGATAATCTTGGTGAACGCTATTTTTTGAAAGTTTAAGAAGATTTAATAATCTAAAAATCGTAATAATGATTAATATTAAAGTAAAACCATTTATTTCGGATAAATTTAAACCTAGCCAGACACTTGTTAGTATCAATGGTAGTACGACTAGAATCCTGCGTAACTTCCAAAAATAAGGTACAAAATAAATCAATAATTCAATAACTCCCCCAAATAGAAACATAAGCATCATAACAAGTACTATATATGAATTTCTTTCATTATGTTACCCTCTAGTGCAAACAATTAAATACAAAATCTATTGTAATAATTTATTTTAGAAATAAACCATATTTATATTCGTATTACATTGTAGTTCATCCTTTTTCAAGATGTAAATTCATTACGATAAATGTAAACTATTGACGAACAAATTAATCAAGAGTACTATTGACATACAGACCTACCAATCTCATGGTAGGCTTTTTAAATTTAGGAGTCATGTACGGTGGCAGAAAAAAAGAAGAATCGAGTTGTAAAGAAAGCTGAAACGCTACGAGAGCGCACAGCTAAGCAGGCGGAAAATACTGGCAAGTCAACAAAAGCTCGGCGGGTTGTTCGTAGCGCCTCAAGGCCGCTTACTGGAGCTGTTAAAGCTAGTCGCAAGGAATTCCATCCGTTTAAGTTTCCGGACAATAAGATTGGTCGTTTTCTAAACAAGCGAATTTCTTTGGTCCCAAGTTATATCAAAAACTCAGTTAAAGAGGTTCAGCTGGTACAGTGGCCAAATGCCCGAGAAACCACAAAGCTAACCTTTGCCGTGCTGTCTTTTGCGATAGTGTTTGGTGCTGTTGTGTATGTTCTGGACATCGGATTAGACAAAATATTTAGACAATTATTATTAGGATAAGGAAGTAAAATGGCAAAACGATACGACTCTCATAAACAATGGTATGCAATTCATACATATAGCGGATATGAAGAAAAAGTCGCAGAAAGTATCCGTCAGCGTGCAGAATCTTTGGACATGAATGACAAGATTTTTCAGATTATAGTCCCTAAAGAAAAGATGATCGAAGTTAAGAATGGTAAGCGAAAAGTAGTTGAAAAGAAAATTTTTCAAGGCTACGTTGTAGTGGAAATGAAGATGAGTGAAGATGCTTGGTATATTGTTAGAAATACTCCTTCTGTAACTGGTTTTGTTGGATCTGGCAGTGAACCAACGCCAATTTCTCAAGATGATGTAGATAAAATTCTCAAACGAATGGGGCGTGAAGAACCAAAACACAAGATTGACTTCAAAGAAGGCGAAGTCGTTAACATTACAGACGGTCCTTTCAAAGGTTTTGACGGAGCAATTAACGAAGTGGATGAAGCTAAAGGTAAGCTAAAAGTGCTTGTGAACATGTTTGGTCGTGAAACCCCGGTAGAACTCGATAGCCTACAGGTAAAGCGCGTATAAATGTCAGAACGGGAAGTAGATTTTCAGGCTTTTGAAAAAGAAATTGACGAGCACATAAAAGAGACTTGCCAACATTCAGTACAACAAACAAATAAATGGTTAGCTAATTTCGCGCTTACAAGCACTGGAATGGTATCGGGAGTTTCAATTAATGTGCTCACTGAACCATCGCTTTTAAAAGTTAGCGTGACGCTAGCCTTAGGTGCAGGGTCTTTGGGAAGCTTATCGCGTTTTATTGAATCGGATAAGCAGCATTACGATGCAATCGTAGCAAAAAACGATGTAAATAAGTTTAGACAACTGGGGTAATTTGTAGTATAATGTTCTGGTTACGCACAGGTAGCCAAAAGGGCTACAGCAACTAGTAATTAGAAAATAGTAAATAGCTTCTTTAATGACTACTTCCTAATTCCTGGTTTCTAACTACTAATTTACGAAGGAAATTTGATGGCGAAAGAGATTAAAGCTAATTTAAAGATGAAAATTCCAGCTGGTAAAGCCAGTGCAGGCCCACCAGTTGGTAGCACACTTGGTCAGTATGGTGTAAACATGATGGATTTTGTAACTCCGTTTAACGAGCGAACCCGCGATATGGGTAACGTAACGGTTACTGCGCACATAACAATATTTGATGATCGTTCTATGGACTTTCGTGTTGTTGGAGAGCCAACAGATGACAAAATCCGTCGAATACTTGGTATTAAAAAAGGCTCAGGTCGACCAAATACTGAAAAACTTGATCAAAAACTTACAGATGCCCAAGTAACAGAAATTGCTACAGAAAAAGCCGAAGACATGAACGCGGATGATGTTGATGCAATTAAAAAGATGGTTGCAGGAACTGCCCGATCAATGGGAATCGTTGTAGAGGGCTAACAAATGAGCAATCTTGAATTTTCAGGATATGATCAAGTAGAAGTTACTTCTGAGGATGCTGTTAAAATAGCAGGTCGTCTTTCTGAAATTGAAATTGTTCTTCATGATCTTCATCAAGAACATAACAGACTTTCAGCAGCGTTGTTAAATATTGCATTTAAAGAGGATCTCAGTAATCTTGGCGATGAAGAATATGAAGAGGTTTCTAAAATGAAGTCAAAGCTTTGTAATGGTTATGGATTGCCCGAAAGAGCAATGCCATGGATTCGTCCCGATGCACTAATGACTGACGGTGTAGACTTAAGAAAAGGTACCGTGTTTGGAGAAGTGCCCGATGTTGATCCGAATTTTTTCGATGATATTACAATAATTGATTAATAATATATTTGTGGGAGAGGAAACTCGTTATCACCACGAAGGGAGAATAAAATGGCAAAAGCCGATCTTATCAAACAAGCACAAGACCTTGGTCTTGAAGTAACTACTAAAATGACAATTGCTGATATTCAATCAGCAATAGATGGTGCCGACAATGCGGTAGAAGCAAACGAAGAAGCTCCGGTTGCAACAGCTAAAGCTGGAAAGCGAAGCGTAAAAGGACTTGCTGAAGCAGAAGAAAAGCAAGCTAAGATAGAAAAGCAACATGATGCTAAATCAGAAGAAGAAGCAGACGAAAAGCCTAAAGCTCCAGTCAAGCCTGCTCGCTCTAAGCTTGAAAGAAGAGGCAAGAAGTACAAAGAAGCTATGAAAGCTATCGAAAAAGACAAAGAATATGCTCTGAAGCCTGCTATTGATTTGCTTCCAAAGATATCAACTGCAAAGTTTGATGCAACTGCTGAGCTTCATGTACGCCTAAACGTTGATCCCAAACAAGCCGATCAGAACATTCGTGATACTATCGTTCTTCCTGCAGGAACAGGCAAAGAAGTTCGTGTTGCAGTTTTCGCGGAATCAGACGATATCGCTGAAGCCAAAAAAGCTGGTGCAGATGTTGCCGGTGCAGAAGATTTCTTAGCCCAACTAGATAAAGGCGTAATCAATTTTGACGTCCTGATAGCAAAGCCACAAGTTATGGCAAAACTTGGAAAGTATGCACGTGTCCTCGGACCTAAAGGATTAATGCCAAACCCAAAGAGCGGAACTGTAACGACAGACATTACAAAGGCTGTTAAAGAAGCGAAGGCCGGACGCGTAGAATACCGAGTAGATGAGGCTGGAATTATTCACGTTGCATTTGGAAAAGTAAGTTTTGGTACGGAAAAACTTCTCCAAAATGCAAAAGCACTACTTACAAATGTAAAAGGTAGTAAACCATCAAGCGTAAAGGGCAACTTCATTGCAACTGCTTATATGTCAGTTACTATGGGGCCTTCTATTAAAATTGATGTGAGCGAAATCAATAGTTTATAGGTTTGCTATAGTTAAGTAGCAATGGGACATATTCACGAACTCTATGATTTCACTACAAGCGCGTTCATCGTTTACGGTGAGCGCGTTTTGCTTCAGCACCACAAAAAAATAGGTATGTGGCTACAGCCTGGTGGCCACATTGAGCTAGACGAAGACCCGCTGCAAGCTCTGTACCGAGAAATTAAAGAAGAAACAGGACTGGATGAATCAAATTTAACAATAATTGAATTATTTAAAGAAAAACGAACCGAAGGTCATGGTAGTAAACTACTCCCCATACCTTTTGATATTAATGTACATAGCTTTAACGACAAGCATAAACACATAGATTTGTGCTATATAATGAAGGCGAACACAGATGAAGTAATACTAGAAACCGATAAAGCACACGATATTCGCTGGTTCACCATTTCTGAAATGACTAAACTAAACAAAAACGGCGATACCTATCAGGACATGATAGATTTATCCAAAATTGCCATCAAGCATGTACGCGGTATATAAAATGAAAAATCATGAATCAATGCAAGCTCTGTCCGACGAAAGACACATGAGTCATACTATGCAGATCGTGAATCAAATCATTGGCGAAGAAGGCTATGTAAGGAGCTCCTTAGAATCGGGTGAAGAAACTTTGGAAACTATTGCATGCCAAGCTTCGGTCGTTGTCTCTTGGTACTTAACTGAGAAATACTATGGTGCATGCAAAGAGGTTGGAAGAAAAGTCGCAGAACTTTTACAAAATAACACTGATTAACAGCGAAGATTCTGCTACAATACGCTTATGATTATACTAGGTATGACTGGGCCAATTAGCCATGGAAAGACAACGTTTGCTGATGCGCTTGAAGAATTAGTGCCAAAATCTATTCACTTAGAGTCGAGTTTGGTAATTGCGCGGGTCGCTAACGCTATGCATGTAGCGCTAGAACGTGTACCAGATCCATATGACATAGATGAGCTTAATGGTTGGTTAAAACATTTGCCGGCCATATTGTCCGAAACCGTTCACACACAGGCGGCTTATGGTCAGCTTCGTTTAGATCAAGCAAGTATCGAACAGCATCCTGTTGAATACCAGAAGCTCATTTTGCATGTTGAGCAACTCCGCAAAGACCCTGGATTGGCCCGTCAAGTAATCACCATTGATAACAAGGAAACGTATCGACCTTTTTTGCAGTGGCTTGGTGGATATTTAGTTCAAAAAATAGATCCTGGTATCTGGTTCAATGAAATAATCCGCATGGTATACGAAGCCGAAACTACTGGTGTGGAACTTTGTATTGTTGGTGGGCTACGTTTTCCAAACGATGCCGCCGCCATACGACACGCTGGGGGACAGATAATGAAAGTTTACAGACCGGGGCACTTGCAAAATGATATGCTTGATCCGACAGAACGTGAACGTGACAACATTCCTGTGGACTGTACAATTATGAGTAACGGAACTAAAGAGGATGTAAAAGAATGCGCCGCAAAGGTCTTGGACGATATACGGAACAACCGTTTATCTTCGTTATACCAAACCAAGCGACACACAGACGTCACTACTTAAATAATGACAGCCAATAGATCTAGAAGCCAAGTAAAAAATGCCCCCAAACTGTTATCTGAAATTAACAGGCACAAAGAGTGTCCGTTTTGTTCAGTTTCTAGTGTAAATGAGAATATATTGCAGGAAACCAAGCATTTTTTTGTCATTTGTAACGTACTCCCGTATGATCTTTGGGATTCTCAAAAAATTCAGTCACATTTAATGGTGATACCGAAAAAACATACCGTAAAACTTGGCAACATTGGCTCATCTGCTGCTATTGAATATATAGAGTTAGTTGATAAATATGAAAGCCTAGGCTACGACATTTATGCCCGATCACCTTTGTCATTAATGAAAACTGTAGAGCATCAGCACACTCATCTACTCAAGCCCCACGGGAAACGCAGACGGTTTCTATTCTTTATTAGAAAACCGTATATTCGCTGGCATTTTTAGCATAAGCATATTCGATAATATTACAACGCTTTTGACAATTTTCTGCTTGCTCTTATATCTGTAAAACCGCTACACTTGTATGTGAATGCGGAGGAGGCATCTTGGGAGTTTATAGTAATATTCAGATACGCGAAGCGTTAGAATCCGGACATATTGTCTGCACACCCTTTAATCCCAAGCATATTGCGCACGCCAGTCTTGACGTCACCCTTGGCTATTACTATTACCGCACTGGTCAATCTAAACGCGGATATGTTTACAATCCTTTTGACGCGGCAGATGTAGACAGATATTTTGGTGAAGTTCACCAAGCAGTTATTCATCAGGATTGGTGTAATGCTAACGGCGTAAGACTACTAGAGAATATTCCTGCAGACCACCCAGTTATACCACTCCGTCCTGGTGAGCGAATATTAGCTCACACGCACGAGTTCTTTGGAATAAAACCGCCTGGCGCTTATCAGGTAAAAGCTCGCTCTAGCTGGGGAAGAAACGGTGTGGCAGTATGTTTTGATGCTGGTTGGGTTGACCCCGGGTATATAAACCGATTAACTCTGGAAATTTATAACTTAAATGAACATGAAACAGTATTGCTGCCAGTTGGCGAGCGAATTGCGCAGGCAGTTTTCCTAGAAACCGGTGAAGTAGAGGGAAGTTATGGCCAGAATCGTGATGGCGGATTTAGCGGAAAATATCAACAGGGCGATAATCTGGACGATATTATTAGCAATTGGCGCCCCGAAGCTATGCTTCCACGTGCCTATAAGGACGCCAGGACATTGCCTGCGGATATAAAAGGTTTAAAAGCACGATGAACAGCGAAAACAAAGGCGCATTCATTGTCGTAGAAGGAGTTGATGGTGTTGGAAAAAGTACACAGCTTAATTTACTTAAAAAACGACTTGCAAATGACGGATATGACGTCGTAAGTATTCATTTTCCAAATTATGACCATGAATCAAGTTACTTTGTTAGACAATATTTAAAAGGAGAATATGGAACCACTGATGAAGTCGGGCCATATACAGGCTCGTTATTTTATGCGTTAGATAGATATGAAATGAGCAAACATATAAGACAATCAATTGCCGAAGGAAAAATAGTAATTTGCGACAGATATACCAGTTCGAATATGGCTCATCAAGGCACAAAGTTTGAACACAGCGAAGAACGTAGAGGTTACTTTATTTGGTTAGACAATCTAGAATTTCAAATGCTTAACATCCCAAGGCCTGATCAAAGTATTGTTTTAACAGCTCCAAAAGACGCAGTATTAGAGCGCTTAAATGCAAAAACTCAATCAAGCGCCTATGTAAAGAAAGATATTCACGAATCAGACTCCAATCATATTGAACGTGCGATTGAGGTCTATGATGAGATGTGCCAATTATTTCCAAAAGATTTTCATCGCCTAGAGTGTATGCGCAATAAAAAAATATTAAGCATTAATCAAATTCATGACCAATTATATGAAACTGTGCAACCACACTTGCCAACTGCTAATAGAGCTAAAGGTACTGTTGAGATTTTGTCTCCAAACAGCACAGCGATAAAGAGCGATATTGAGTACGTCGTCAAAGTTGATGGTCATTTTGTTGCCACCCCGGAGGGAGAAGAATATCTTAACGATGCAGTTACCAGTACGACAGATAATGTCTATGCTTTTACAGAAAAGCTAAGTCCACTTACTATTGCGGCTGCGATGGCACGACTTTCACGGCGGGGCGATGATATGCGTATTACAATTCTTGATGAGTTTGCTGCTGCCGCCGGAAAAGATGAGAAGCTGCTTCAGCGTGTAATAACAGCGTATGGCGATGACTCTGTTCAACAACTTGTTGGCCAGCACGTAGTAGTAGAAGATGCCTCAAATCTACTAACAAAAAAGCTTGAGTGGGGCAGGCTAGCTTCTTATCTTGAGCAGTCAACGCGGTATATTTATTTTGATAAAAAAGACAAAGACGGCAAGTATAAGTATTTTACGCCGACTCATTTTGATAAAAAGACTACAAAGTTCTATGAAGACACCATGAACGCAATCTTTGATGGCTATTCAGAACTTGTCCATAAGCTTACCGATTATGTTCAGTCTAATTCTGATACGCCTAAAGATGAACGCGATGGGGCATGGAAAGGAGCAACGCGTGCGCAGGCCTGTGATGCTGCGCGACCTGTGCTTCCCGTAGCAACAAAATCGACTGTAGGTATATACGCCTCAGGGCAAGCATTAGAGAGCTTAATAATGCATTTACAATCAGATGACTTACCTGAAGCTAATGAAACTGGAGATAAATTACTTAAGCAAGCACGCGAGGTTATTCCGACGTTTTTAGAGAGAGCAGATAAGCCTGAGCGGGGCGGAGCAACCATTGCCTACAATGCAACCACTCGAAAAAAAGTAGCAACCATCGCCAATAATGAACTGCCAGAGCAGCATGCGCCTGAAACAGATGCAGTGACATTAACCTCATTTTGGCCAAAAAACGAGCTAGATATTGTGCCAAACATGCTCTATGAACACAGTTCGCTTAGTCTAAATGATATTAAAGACAATGTTAGCATCTGGCCTATATCAAAAAAGCTTTCTGTTTTTGATGCATATATGGGCGAACGAATGAATAGGCGGCACAAACCTGGGCGTGCAATTGAAACAGCTCATTACAGCTGGGACTTAGTCTGTGATTATGGAATATTCCGTGATTTGCAGCGCCATAGAATAGTAGATGATCTTAATTGGCAACTACTTACTCCACGATTTGGATACGAAACACCACAACTTATTGACGCCGCCGGACTAAATGATTTATATGAAGCTTGTTTTGATGCAAGTCTTAAGCTTTACAGTGCTCTACAGGCGGCGGGATACGAGCTCGAGGCACAATACGCCACGCTACTAGGGCATAAAATGCGCTGGAAAGTCACTTACAACGCTCGTGAGGCTTTTCACTTGCATGAACTACGTACGAGTCCGCAAGGCCACCCAGGCTATCGTAAGTTGGTAAAAGAAATGCACGAGAAACTTTGCGAAGTTCACCCAATGTTAGGTACCGCTATGAAATTTGTAAATAAAGGCGAAGACCCGGAATTAGCCCGCTTAGCCGCAGAAAAGTACACCCAGTTTAAGCTTAATCAGTTACAGTAACGTCTTGTGTCTGAATTTCATCTTTAGATTTATTACCCCAACAACCGTCAGTCATTTTATCGATTTCCAGTAGAGCAGATCCACCTCTATCCAGAGCACTTTTAACTAAAAGTTCCCCGGCGGTATGCGCGCGAGTCAATAGTGTGCTCACTTCAGTTGATATACGCGACGCCTCGTCGGTAAAATTAGGAAATTCCATAGTTATTCTTTGTGTGACCCTGATATCGAATATGTAACACCATTTAAAGCAACTGTTTCATCGTCTAGAGCGATGGGAAGATGATGTTTTGCAATTATAAACCGCGAACCATTATTTTGGTCAAGTCCAGCCCAAAGCGCCCCGCCGTGTTCGGCCGAGTAGTTCTTTATATACTTTGACACCATCCCATGATTTTGTAGATCAGCTGTAACTTGAACAGTTTCATCAATAAGCTGTTCTTCTATGACATCAAGGTCCACAGCCCAACATATACATGCCCCGAAGTAACGTGATCTGTCTGTCCTTAGTTCATCAAAAAGATTGTCCAAACGTGCACTCACAAGAGAAATTTCTTGTTCATCGTAATCAGACGACAAGGCTATTCCTTGGCGTTGCAGTTTATCGAGTGGTAGAGATTCTTGAATTATTGACATGATTCCTCATAAAAAAACCGGATCCTTATGCTCGAATCCGGTTTTTGTTTTCTTTCTTGTTTAAATCTGTGTATTACCGAATTCGAATTATTTACGCACCTTCACATAAGCGAACATAGGTGCGCAAGTGAGTGTCGTAATAATGTTTCGTAGTTGGTTCATCACGATAATTACTCTACGCTTAGTAATTAGGCTTGTCAAGGGATGAGTTTTCTAATGAACTCAGCGGTTTTCTAGCACGGATTTTGCAGCTGAATTAGCATGCTCAACATAGACACACTTTGCCTCACTGCACTTAAAATTGAAATCATTGACCACTGTAGTTTGACAAATTAAAACCAAAGCGTATTATTGCAGTCATGACTCACCAAGCAAACGTTATTGTGATTAAGGTTAAATCCCACTAGCGGGCTGAGTTTTATTTGCAAATAAATACAAGCGACCCCGCTCCAGGGGTCGTTTTTATTTCAAAAGGAGGAATAATGCGCTACGAAGAATTAACACCAAGTGAAGTAATGCCTCAAAGAGATGTCATAAGCGGCGTTGATCCTGATTGGTTTGCCCCAGAAACAGATCCACAGTGCGTAAGAGCGCTTTCTCACGAAGCAACTCTTACAATACTGCGTCAACACGATCCGATAGAAAGATGTGATAAGAACTTCAATGAAGCTCTATTCACTGATTGACAAAAGCCATAGCTATTGATAAAATAACCTCTGTTACCAAAGACAGCGACTGCAGCAATGCTTAATTTGTCGCCAAGGTGCAGAAATAGTAACTAGTGAATAGAAGCTAGTAATTAGTATGCAAAACTCAAGTCTTTGGAAGTCCCAAAGACTTTTTTATTCGGTAACAACTGTTCAACTGGTCGATTTTGAACAGTTTAGGTAGAGGTTTTGTAGCTGGAATTTCTTGCTCTTAACCAAAACCTATCAACTATTAACTATAAATTCCAAAGGAATTTAAAATGGCTTTAACCAAAGCAAAAAAAGAAGAAGTAATCGCAGAAGTTTCAGGTCTGTTAAAAGACTCTAAAATGACTGTGATTACCGCATATCAAGGAACGCCAGTGAAGGCAATGCAGGCACTACGTAAGGCTGGTCAAGAAAACGGTACAGTACTCAAGGTAGTAAAGAACCGACTTGTAAAGCAAGCACTTAAAGCCACAGACTCCTACAAAGAATCTGATAGCACAATGCTTGAAGGAATGCTTCTATACGCTTTTAACAGTGAGGACGAAGTAGCTCCTGCAAAAGCAATTGCAGACTTTGCAAAAAAACAACCAACATTGCAATTTGTTGGTGCATACAACGCAGAAGGCAAATTTATGCCAGCAGACGATGTAAAAGCACTTGCAAGCTTGCCAAGCAAGAACGATCTCATCGCTCAAGTTGTAGCAACCCTATTGCAACCAGTTAACGACATCACAAATGGCTTGTCTGGAAACCTTCATGCACTACTTGATGGTGTAGAAGCAAAGGCGAGCGCTTAAGTACTCGCAGCTGATAGTAAATAGATAATAGGTGTAGACCGTTATCTCAACTATCAACATTTAACTATTAATTATAAATCGGAGATCTAAAATGGCAGACGTAAAAAAACTAGCAGAAAGCCTAACAAAGCTTACTGTTTTGGAAGTAAATGAACTAAAGACAATTCTAAAAGACGAGTATGGTATTGAGCCTGCTGCTGCCGCTGTTGCTGTTGCCGGCCCTGCTGCTGGTGGTGACGAAGCTGCTGCTGACGAAAAGTCAGAGTACGACGTTATCCTAAAAGACGCTGGTTCTCAGAAGGTAGCTGTTATTAAGGCTGTTAAAGACATCACAGGTCTTGGTCTTGGTGAAGCAAAAGCAATCGTAGACGGTGCTCCAAAGGCTGTTATCGAAAAAGCTAAAAAAGAAGATGCTGAAGAAGCAAAGAAAAAGCTTGAAGAAGCTGGTGCTTCTGTAGACCTAACGTAATATTACGACGTAGGAATACATTTAAAAACCGCCCGGGGAGACCCAGGCGGTTTTTCACTTGGAGGTTTTATTAGTGAGTAACTATTCTAAACGTTGATGCACACAAAATAGCGGCATGACTTCAAAGAATTGATTTGTAGTTTTTAAGGTCAATTAACGATTTTGATTGTAGACTTATCCACATATGACTTTACATTTTTGACTTGTATTTCAAAAAATGATACTTTTATGTCAGGAGTGTGCAAAAATAAACCACTTTAGAGAGACATCAAAATGGCGGAAGTACCAGACAAACAGATAAAACGACTAAAAGCTCTATTACAAGAATCAGAGACTTCTTTGGCTGCTGCCAAGGAATTATTACTTAGTTTGGTTGGCGAAGAACCTGTTGCCGTAAAGCTCACTAAAGAAGAACAGCAACTCGGTAAAATTATCGAAGGTGTTTTTGATGGTCAAAATATGGTTGGATCAGACGGCAAAACTTACCCAGTTCCTGCAAACTATGCAAGTAAATCAAAGCTAGTTCAAGGTGATATTTTGAAACTTACAATTTCTGATGACGGATCATTCTTATATAAGCAAATCGGGCCTATTCCACGTAAACAAATTGTCGGTGAACTTGTTCAGGAAAACGGCCATTATTACGTTACTGTTGGCGAACGTGAATACCGCGTACTCCTTGCCAGTGTGACCTATTTTAAGGCAAAGCCAGGCGATCAAGTGAGCGTAAACGTACCAGAAGACGATACACATGCCGAATGGGCTGCACTCGAAGCCGCACTCTAATAATCGCTTAATATTCATAATCGCTTTTTTCCTTTGTTTATTCTTGTCGTTAGGATATTTTCTGCCAATTAAGTATAAAATTGGAATTGTCCCTGGCACTCAGGGAAGTTGTGTCGGCTGGCCAAATGAAAGGTTTCATTACAGCTTACTTTTTGGACAGAATGACGAATATAACGATGTTGAATTAGGCGATGATTCCGAGTTTGATGAATTCTCTTTATTACCTGTTTGTGGAAAGTACGAAACACACTCACTACACTTACTATAAACAACTCTGAATTAAAATTTCTAAAAGTCAAAGCTAAGTTCCTAATTAATCACAACAGAATTAGTTTGCTTAGTGGCGTATACTTGATGGAACATGGGACAAGCACTGTATCGAAGATACCGGTCTAAGAACTTGGCAGAAATTGTAGGCCAAGAACATATTACTCGCACACTGGATAACACCTTGAAGCGCGGTGCTATTGGTCATGCCTATCTACTTACTGGCCCAAAAGGTGTTGGCAAAACTAGCATTGCTCGTATTTTAGCCCACGAAATTAACGAACTGCCGTACGAAAAAGAACAAATACACCTAGATATAATTGAAATTGACGCTGCTAGTAATCGTAGGATTGATGAAATCAGAGATCTGCGCGACAAGGTGCATATTGCCCCGTCTAGTGCAAAATACAAGGTCTATATAATAGATGAAGTCCATATGCTTACAAAAGAAGCATTCAACGCGCTACTTAAAACTTTAGAGGAACCGCCAAATCACGTTATATTCATCTTAGCTACGACGGACGTCCATAAGGTTCCCGACACCATTATAAGCCGCACTCAACACTTCACTTTTAAACCTATACCATCCGCAAAAATTGTTAAGCATCTACAAGAAATTGCCAAGAAAGAAAAAATTAGCATTGCTGATGACGCACTTCAGTTTATTGCAGAGCATGGTGATGGCTCTTTTCGGGACAGTATTGGGTTATTAGAACAAGCTTCTGGAATATCAGATAAAGTTACAGCAAGCCAAGTACAACAGATGTTGGGTATTCCTCCGATTGAACTCATTGCTGAGATTATTGCTGTATTTGAGGCAGGAGACGCAAAAAAACTCATAGAAAATTTAAATGAATTATCATTACAAGGGTTTCTAGCAGAGGAAATTGCACATCAATTGCAATTGCTATTTAGAGATAAGTTGATTCAGAGAGAATCAACTGTTGTTTCGATTCCATCTTTAATACGTGATCTTATAGACGTGCCTGCATCGAATAATCCCATGGCGTTACTTGAAATTACACTACTTGGGCACATGAAAATAATTGGAAATACTACGACAAAGCTCCCAAATAAATCTGAAGACAAAACTCCAGATAAAAAAGTAGAACGACCTGCGCCACGGTCGACTGAACAGCCAAAAAAATCAGAACAAATTCAAGAGTATAAAGTAGAACCTACTAATGAAGTAGTAAAAAAGCAGCCTACGCTACGCCCTCAGGCTTCTAGCGTAATGCTTAATGACGAAAGCTGGGAAGCAGTGCTCGCAAAGCTAAAAAAGTCACACAGTACACTTTATAGTGTGGCGAGAATGAGTGAATTTAAAACCGATGGAACAAAGGTTACCTTATTATTTAAGTTTCCTTTCCATAAAAAGAGAATGGAAAATTCAAAACACAAAACAATACTGGATGATTTGTTCCTAGCTATTACAGAACAATCTCCGGTGATTAAGTTTGAACTTATAGAGAAAAACGCATCTCCAAAGATAGTTACTAAGCCCGCTAAAGTAGATGAATATCAACCCCTAGAAGCCATTAGCAATATCTTCGGTGGCGGGGAAGTGCTAGAATCCTAAGATAGCAGGAGGAGGGCACGTGCCACCAAAACAACCAAATATACCACCACAGAATGCAGAAGCCGAAGCCTCGTTACTTGGTGCATTGCTGCTTGATCCTGACGCAGTTGTCAAAGTTGCGGACATGATTAGAGGTGACGATTTTTATGAGGAGCGGCACAGACATATTTACCAAGCCGTGCGCTCACTATATGAAAAACATAGCCCAATTGACGTATTAACACTGAGCGACGAACTGCGATCTACCGGATTTTTGGATGTTGTTGGTGGCGCGGCGTACTTATCGGAACTTACAAATTTTGTACCAACTGCAGCTCATGTTGAACAATATGCACAAATAGTTGCACAGAAAGCAACTCGGAGGCGACTTATCAAGGTTTCGCAGGACATAACGGGACTCGGGTATGATGAAAACCAAAGTCTACAAGAATTAATAGAAGCTGCTGAATCAAAACTTTTTGAAGTCAGTCAAACACACGTAAAACAAGACGTTACAAGCCTTGAAACAATATTAAGTGATAGTTTTGAACGATTAGATGAACTACATAAAGATAAGGGTACGATTCGTGGAGTCCCGACAGGCTTTAAAGATCTTGATAATATTTTGGCTGGACTTCAAAAAAGTGATTTATTCATTCTTGCCGCGCGACCTTCAATGGGTAAAACTGCCTTGGCGCTAAATTTAGCTCATAACGTTGCCGTGAAATCTGAGCTCCCGGTGCTGTTGTTTAGTCTTGAAATGAGCAAAGAACAATTAGTAGACAGAATGTTGTCAATGGAATCAGGTGTTGACGCTTGGGCACTTCGAACTGGAAATCTGTCAGACAGCGACTTTGAGAAAATTGGGCATGCAATGGGAACGCTCTCTGAGGCGCAAATTTATATAGATGACACTCCGGGCATAACAGTCAGCGAAATGCGCACAAAGGCCCGCAGAGAGGCTCACCAGCGACCTTTAGGGTTGCTTATCGTTGATTATTTGCAACTTATGAGTGGTGGTGCACGATATGGAGGCGAAAGTAACCGCGTACAGGAAATTTCAGAAATATCTCGTGGTCTGAAAGGAATTGCACGTGAGCTAAACGTTCCAGTGCTTGCACTCAGCCAGCTTAGTCGTTCGGTGGAAAACAGAAGCCCTCAAATACCGCAATTATCTGATCTTCGTGAATCTGGCTCGATTGAGCAAGATGCTGACGTAGTTGCCTTTATTTACAGGGAAGATTACTACAACCCAGAAACAGACCGAAGGAACATCACTGACATATTTATCAAAAAGCATAGAAACGGGCCAACTGGTGGAGTAGAGTTATATTTTGATAAAGAAAAACAACGTTTTAGAAGTTTGGACACAAAGCACTCAACACCGTTTGAATCATAAGCTATACTAGAGTTTAAGTAATGAGAAAACGAAAGATAAATTCAGTATTGTCAGAGAACTGGCTGCCCGTATTGTTCGGAGCTGTTGCGAGCATTGGGCTACTTGCGTTGTTTTTATTTGGCTATAAGGAAATAACACCTCAAGTTCTACCGTCAGAAATTAATGTTTTGAACACGCCTATGAGCGAAGTATTGCGTTCTCCGCTGTATTTACATCAACTAATTATACAAAAATTTGCCGGTTTGTTCGGCCTTGGCAGTGTTATATCGGTACGACTACCGGCAATTATTACTGGCTTTGTCGTAATTATCACCTATTACCTCATTACTAAAACCTGGTTTTCTAGACGAACCGCTATTATTGGAAGCATCCTATTTGCCTCGTCATCTTGGATGCTTCATATTACACGTCTTGGCACTCCAGATGTAAATTTCCTACTCCTAATTGTTCCTGTATACGCTTTGGTGCTAATTCATAACAACAAATATTCTCTACGTGGAGCATTATTACTTCTAATTTCAAGTCTAACGCTACTCTATATACCCGGATTAATTTGGTTTGTTTTGCCTGTAATAATTTGGAGACGAAAACTTCTGATAAAAACTATCAAAAATGTGTCGCCGTATGCAATAGGTGGTATTAGCTTGTTGGTTGTGATAGGACTTATACCGGCTTTAGTTGCAGCTATTCATGACCCAAGTTTCATATTAAAAATTGCTGGATTGTCACTGGATGCTACGGCACTAACAAATACACCTAACGTGTTAATCAATGGTGTCATGGAAGTGTTCATTACTCGCGACTACAACCCACAGTTTGGAATTGCAACGATTCCGTACTTGAATATCGCAACAAGCGTGCTTGCACTCCTGGGCGTTACTTACGCATTTAAAGAAAAAAAGCTAGATAGATCAAAGGTGGTAGTTACGGCATTTGTTCTTGGCTTTGTTCTGCACGGTATTAGCAATGGCGCAGTTTCGGTTGCAATCGTTCTGCCATTTGTATTTTTATTAGTTGCAGGAGGAGTTGCGTTCTTGATTCGTAAATGGTTATCAGTATTTCCGAAAAATCCAGTAGCAGGGAAAGTTGCGTTGTCATGCATCACAGTGCTTGTTGGCATTACGGTTTATTATGAAACGACACGATATTTTATTGCCTGGCCCCACAGTGATGGCTACAGTAGCATATTCAAGCAAACAGACAACTAATTTGTTACAATATAGACTCAGAGAAATAAGGAGACATTATGAGTAAGTTTGATCAAGCAAAGATGCTAATGCAAGCAAAGAAATTGCAAAAAGAATTAAAGAAAATGGTTATTGAAATAGAAAAGGGTGACGGTGCAGTCACCGTAGAGATTACCGGTGAACAAAAAATTAAAAAAATCAGCATAGATCCAGAGTCAGTCAATCTTGATGATATCGGTGAGCTAGAGCGTTGGGTAGAAGATGCAGTTAAAGAAGCTATCGCCGAAAGCCAGAAAATTGCTGCCGAGAAAATGGCACCTATGATGGGTATGCTTGGAAATCTTGGGCTTTAAGGAATAATAATGTCGGTATTGCCCGCAGCATTACAAGACACTATTGACGCGCTAGGAACACTCCCTGGAGTTGGCCCAAGAACAGCTGAACGCTATGCGTATCACTTGTTGCGAGGGCAAAAACAAAAGGCACAGAACATTTCTGGTACACTAGACAAGCTTCATGAAGGTATCGATTACTGTAGTAAAACTTTTGCACTTATTGAGAGCGGGCAAGAACTGTCGCCATTATATTCAGATCCATCGCGCGATAAAACTACCATAGCTGTTGTAGCTGAACCTTTTGATGTGGTTGCATTAGAAAACGCTGGTGGATTTTCTGGCACTTATCATGTTCTTGGAGGTTTGGTTTCACCTATAGATGGTATTGGCCCTGAACAACTCCATATCAAGGAGCTTGTGAACAGAATTTCCGAAGACCAAGTAGAAGAGATTATCTTGGCGACCAATGCTAGCGTAGAGGGAGAATCAACAGCACTTTATATACAAAAACAACTTATTGGTCTTGATGTGAAGATTTCACGCTTAGCGCGCGGGTTACCGGTTGGAATCGATTTAGAGTATGCAGATCAGATTACACTCAGTCGTGCACTCGAGGGAAGGACGGCAGTTTGATAGCAAAAGAAGATAGCGACAAAATTAAAGATATAATCGATACGGCAAATATTATCGTAGTTATTCAGGCCGATAATCCAGATGCAGATAGCATTGGATCAGCACTAGCGCTAGAGGAATTACTTGAAAATCAGGGTAAACAAACTGTTTTATATTGTAGTGTTGATATGCCAAGTTACCTGTCTTACGTCGCAGGCATAGATCGAGTAACCAATGATATGCCCAAAAACTTTGATGCAAGTATCATAGTAGATGCTTCTACTAAAACATTACTTGAAAGACTTGAATCTTCTGGCGAACTAGCATGGGTAGCCGCAAAACC
Organism: Saccharimonadales bacterium (SeqCode); assembly: GCA_038316995.1. Classification (GTDB taxonomy): domain Bacteria; phylum Patescibacteriota; class Saccharimonadia; order Saccharimonadales; family JAXHNE01; genus JAXHNE01. The sequence goes on from JBBQAZ010000009.1 coordinate 27,218, forward strand.
ATGCGTCGTGCTCGATCATCATGAAAGTGTACAGAATCCAATAGATTTTGCGGAAGTCTCTGTGATAGATACAAATGCCGCTTCTGCCGGGGTTATTATTCATGAACTTTCAAAAGCACTTAGTTGGGAAATTACTGATGTTGCAGCTGAATCTTTACTTGTTTCAATTCTAGGTGACACACAAGGTCTATCTAACAACCTTGCAACTGCAGACACTTACCGTGTTGTTGCTGATTTAATAGACGCTGGCGCAGATCGGCCAAAACTTGAAGAAATGCGCAGAGAACAATCAAAAATGCCACGAAAAATATTTGACTACAAAGGTGAATTAATTAGAAAAACACGATTTTCAGACTCGGGCATGATTGCCATGGTGAGCATTTCGCAGCACGAAATAAATACTTACAGTCCGCTCTACAACCCCGCTCCACTTATACAAGGTGATTTGCTCCAAACCGAAGGAGTAAGTGTTGCTATTGTAGTCAAAATATATGATTCAGGTCGAATAACAGGTTCAATTAGGTGCAATAATTCGGCATCAATTGCCAACAAACTTGCGGAGACATTTGGAGGCGGAGGTCACCCATACGCCGCAGGATTTAAAATCGAAAACTCACAAAATAGTGATGATGTTAAGAAAGAAGTTATTATTAAAGCAGAAGCTCTATTAAAGGCATTAAATGAAACTGCATAATACTCTTACAAGGAAAATCGAAGACTTTATTCCACTTTCTGGTAATCAGGTATCAATTTATACTTGCGGCTTGACCGTTTATGGCCAACCACACATTGGCAACTGGGTTTCTTATATTTACTGGGATGTACTACAGCGCTACCTTGAATCAGAGGGTTATGACGTAAACAGAGTTCAAAACATTACCGATGTCGGGCATTTGGTAAGCGACGAAGATGCCGGCCAAGATAAGATGGAGAAAGGCGCCAAAGCAGAAGGAGTAACAGCTTGGGATATCGCCAAGAAATACACTCAATTAGCCGATGATGAAGCTTACAATCAGCTCAAATTGCAGCGTCCAACTCATATGCCAAAAGCCACGGACTATATACAGCAACAAATTGATTTTGTTAAAGAGCTAGAGGATAAAGGATTCACATATTCGATTGATGATGGAGTCTATTTTGATACTAGTAAACTCAGTGATTACGGAAAACTTTCCAATCTAAATGCTTCCGGTCTAAGGCCAGGAATACGAGTTGAAGACACTGGCAAAAAACATCCGACAGATTTTGCACTATGGAAGTTTTCGCCAATCGGAGAAAAAAGAGACATGGAATGGGAAAGTCCATGGGGAAAAGGCTTTCCTGGCTGGCATTTAGAATGCTCTGTGATGGCCAGGGAACTGCTCGGTGATCAAATTGATATACACACTGGGGGAATAGATCATATTCCTATTCATCATACAAATGAGATTGCGCAAACAGAGGCCGTTACTAGCAAACAATTTTCTCAATTTTGGGTACACGCCAACCACATAAAAGTTAATGGCACCAAAATGAGCAAATCTTTAGGCAATATTTACACTCTAGATGACATTAAAAAGCGCGGTGTTATGCCTGACGCCTTTAAACTTCTTGTACTAAGTAAACACTATAGAACCGAAGGAAACTTTACTTGGGACATTTTGAGTGCGGCACAGAAATCATTGCATTCTATACAGGTATGGGCAGACTTAAGATTCCAAAAGCTAACGTCACCGGACAACGAAAAAACTAATCTTGAGGCAATTCATAAATTCAGATCCGCATTAGCAGAAGACCTTCATACGCCAAATGCATTGTCTGTACTTTTTGAAGCAATAAATAAAAGTGGAGAAAACGGAGCCGACAGTAAATCAATCAGCACATTTGTAAATGAAATTGACGCATTGTTTGGTTTTGGCCTAGGGCAATCAAAGGATATATCAGATTCAGATAAAAAAGCGATAATTGCTCGAGAAAATGTACGACTAGATAAGAACTGGAAAGAATCCGACATAATACGTGACGACCTATTAAAGAAGGGTGTTGTTTTAAACGATTCTCCGCAGGGTACGCGCTGGGAACGTTTAAGTAACTAGCTATTCTTCTTTTGTATTTTTAGGCGTTGGGTAACGATCTAAGAGTAGTATCCGGAGGCATCCTGCGGCAGGAATTGCAGCTAAAGCACCAAGTAA
>JBBQAZ010000010.1:0-29070 GCA_038316995.1 Saccharimonadales bacterium (SeqCode)
ATGGCAACACCAAAGAAGTTTTTTCACGATAGAATTGTACTGCTCTTATTGAGCATTAACGCCTTTCTGGCACTGGCCGGAAGCATTATTATTTTACTTAGAATTAATCCCGATCCTGGTGCAACATATGCAGTTCAATATCGTGCCCGTCTTGGCTTGAACGCCTTTAGTTCTGGGTCATCAACAGAAATCATGAGTTTTGTACTGTTTTCTGTGCTGGTGTTTGGGTTCCATTTCTTCTTAAGCAGAAGGATTTATCCAATTAAACGGCATTTTGCTATTGCGTTTCTATCACTGGGAACGCTTTTACTCACTCTGTCAATTGTCGTAAGTAATGCACTTCTCCTGTATTAACTATGAAACAGATAGAAATCCCCTACGAAGAAGAGCGTAGCCGCAGATATCGGTTTTTCGAGGCATTACCTGGAATTTTAAGTTGGTCTCTGTTGTCTATGCCATTTGTGCTTAGTCTGATAAACAGAACTGCTGGGGTGCTTTTTGTACTGACTTACCTGTTAGTTTGGTTCGTTAAGTCAATTGGACTCAATATCCGGTCTATTCAAGGCTATCGTCGTCTTGAACAACATAAACAATACGCCTGGAATTGCATGTTAGACGATCTGCGCAGGGGTGTGGTTAGTGATAAACATCAAAAAATGCCATCTTGGCACGAGGCAAATGTCGAAAGCCTTAAACACCACGATAATCCAATCGCAATAGAAGACATGTATCATGCGATAGTCATAGCTTCGTATAATGAATCTATAGAGGTGTTAGAGCCAACAGTGCAGGCAGTAATTGATTCAGATTACGATATGAAACGGGTTATTTTAGTGATGGCCTACGAAGGCCGAAACGGTGCGCAATCAGAGTCTGCGGTCCTAGAAATCGTCAAAAAGTACAAAACTGTATTCAAGCACGTAATTGCATCCAAGCACCCCTTAACTCCAAAAGAAGTAAAGGGGAAAGGCGGCAATATAACCTTTGCTGGCCGTGAACTAGAAAAATACGTCATAGCGCAGAAAATCAATCCATTGAACGTTATAGTAACGACGCTTGATTCCGACAATCGACCCCATAAGCATTATCTAAACGCACTTAGCTATGTGTACGCCCTGACAGAATCGCCAAAACACGTATCTTTTCAGCCAATCCCAATGTTTACCAACAATATTTGGGACGTTCCAGCGCCAATGCGGGTTATTGCTACTGGTAATTCATTTTGGAATATTATTTTGTCACTAAGGCAACACATGTTGCGTAACTTTTCGTCTCATGCCCAGAGTTTGCAGACATTAATTGATACAGATTATTGGAGCGTCCGCACTATCGTAGAGGACGGCCATCAGTTCTGGCGAACCTATTTCCGTTACGATGGAAACCATGATGTCTACCCTTTGTATTTGCCAATTTATCAGGATGCAGTACTGGCAGAGACATTACTTAAAACGCTCAAAATGCAGTTTATCCAATTACGCCGCTGGGCCTGGGGCGCTTCGGATATTGCATATGTTGCCGACAAAGGCTTTTTTAGTAAAAACAAGGTGGGAAAGTTTGATCTGATTGCTAAGTTTGCGCGATTACTAGACGGTCATGTTAATTGGGCTTCTGCGCCACTCATTCTTGCTTTAGCGGCTTTTGTGCCACCACTGGTAGACGGCGATAACTTTGCAGCCGTTCAGCTTCCTAGGCTCGCCAGCAATATTCAAACTGTTGCGCTGCTGGGAATTTTTATTACATTATTTTTGAGTTTAAAAACACTTCCGCCAAAACCTGCGCGCTACAAACGGCGTCACAGTGTGTTTATGGTACTGCAATGGGTTATCTTGCCGTTGACCACTGTTATTTATAACTGTCTGTCGGCGCTATATTCACAAACTAGGCTGATGTTTGGTTGGTATATTGGGGAATTTGACGTAACTACCAAGACGGTTATCACAGATGATAATGAGAAGGTAACGTAAGTTTTTAACGCTTTTTGCGCAGCCAAAAAGTGTTGCAAAAAGGCTGCAGGCGACTGAAAAACCAGAGCAGAAACTATTTAGAAATTGCCGCGCTGTAACGTCGCTAAAGCGTCCCCATTCTTTTACTTTAAGAATGAATGGGGCAGAGTTACAGCTTTACTCGACAATTTCTAAATAGTTTCCTTCTGTTTTCCAGAGCCTGGAAATCAATCTATTTACTTCGGTGGAGGTCTTTTACTTCAGGAAGTTGTTTGAAACCAGCTTTTTCATAGGTCTTTACCGCTGCAATATTTGAGCTTTCGGTGCATACTGTTGCGCTTGATGAACCCATTTTTTCTAGCTCAGCTGCAGCTGCAAGCGTTATTGCTGTGCCGTAGCCTTTACTCCGATGGTCTTCGCCTACACCTAGAGGTTCAATTAAGCCAGGCTTTCCTTTTCCTGCAGACCACACGGTTGCAGCTGCAACTGCTTTATCGTCTTTATCGTATAAAACTAAACAACGCGCTCCAGCTTTTTCATCGCTGTAAGCTAGGCCTGTTGCCATAGCGTGCCAGTTTTTTTCTTCAAAAGTTGAATTTTTGAATGCCGCACGTTGAACATTCGTGCGCACATGAGCTTTTTCAGGGGTTGTCACTTCAATGTGTAAGCCTTTTTCTTCTAATAGTTTTATATCAACTGGTTTTTCAGGTTCAAAGGAGTGCTTCAGTGAAGTCCACGGAACACTCGATGTCCACCCCTTACTCTCTAATTTGTCGCGTAGTAAATTTCCCGAACGTGTTTCAATGTCCGCGGGTCCAGTTGGAAATATACCACTTTCAGGTTGTGCTATATCCTGTGCCATTTGCTGTGCAAGCTGTTCATCATTCTGAGCATCAGGATTAATAGCGAGTCGAAGGAGGTTGGGGCCATCCATTAATCCTATAGCAACAATCTGATCGTCTCGGTTCCACCTGCGAATTGCATTGATAGTTTCTTCTGGTCCGAAGCGCTCAAACCACCCCAGGTCTCCAGGGTGTAACTGAATGACTTCTTGGTCATCGTGTTGCCATTCACGCAAGATTTTTACGGTCTCGCTTAGTTCATCGATGCTCGGTGTGCTTAGTTGAATTTTTTTATATTCAGGCATAGAAGTCCTTTCAGTGGCTTTAGAATGTATTTCTGACCATGAGGATAACATAAAAGTTTCTAGTGTATCTGTCGGGATCGTTATTCAAAGGTGGAAGGCGGCGTAGTGGGTTGATGCGGTTTTGTCGAAGTCTTTGAGTGTTTTGTGGCAAATCTTGGCAATAACAGTGGTATCTAGCTCTGGGGTAGTGGTTATGGTAAGAACCTTGTTTAATACGGTGCCTGTAAGCTCCGTAGCGTCTACCGTAGCGGTTTTTCTATGCTTTAGGCTGTCATGAATGCTCAGGAATAGCTTGTCTCTGGAAAACGGCTCTACGTGGCTATCATTACGCACCAAAATACTCCCTGTTAGATCTAAAGCCTCTTGGGAGGTGAATATTGTATGGCAATCTTTGCACTCACGCCGTCGCCACACGCTGTTAGAACGTTTCTGAGGCCGTGAGTTTTCGACGCTCGTGTCACCGGCGCAGTAGATACATTGCATAAGCATATTGTACAGAAAATGCCAAAACCATGTCAACATGTTGACATCACGCAAGACAATACCCACGTGGATAACTTCACTAAAACAGTGGATTAGTTTACGAAGTTTTTCGGGATTTACTCCTGGAAAACTTTTCCGTTTAAAGGGGAGAACAGCCCGGTGCTTTAGCACACTGCGCGTTAAGAGGGGAAGATTCCCCTCTTAAATACAGAAAACCCCAGATTTCTCTGGGGTTTCACTCATTTCCGGTGCTTACTTGGTAAGTCGTGTGCGAGTGCGTCGTATGCGACTTGTTGCTTTCGCAGAGGTAAGCTCTTCATAAAACAGCTTAAAATCCTCTAGCGAAGTCTGATTGGTACTCAAGTATGAGCGCCTCCCTTTTAACTTCACGAATATACACGCTTGCATTAATACTGTCAACAGTATGTAATATGCTTATGGTTTGAGGTGTGTTAAGATTTACAGATGAGTAACTTCTTTCAACTAGAGACTAAACATGGCGGCGTCCGAACCGGAACTCTCAAAACACGGGCAGGTGACATCAAAACTCCGGTTTTCATGCCTGTTGGTACCAGGGGTGCAGTAAAGGGGCTTCATCCAGATCAAGTAAAAGCGACGGGTGCTCAGATTATTCTTGGCAACACGTATCATCTGCATTTGATGCCAGGGGAGAAGGTGATTAAGAAACTTGGCGGATTGCACGAATTTACCCGGTGGCAGGGGCCAATTCTGACAGATTCTGGCGGCTTTCAGGTGTTTTCGTTGGCCCATATGAGCAAAATTACAGAGGAGGGAGTGACGTTTAAGGACCCTCGTAATGGAGATTTAGTAACGCTCACCCCAGAAAAGTCTATGCAGATACAGATAGACCTCGGTAGTGACATTATAATGGCCTTCGATGACGTTGTCAGTTTGGATCAGGTTGGGCGTGAACGCACCATGGAAGCATTAGAACGGACGCATCGTTGGCTTGAACGTTGCATTTTAGAATTTAAGCGGCTAACCAATGATATGAAAGAAGACGAACAACCTCTGTTTTTTGGAATTGCCCAAGGCGGACTCGATAAGAAGCTCCGTAAAAAGAGTTTAGAGTTCGTGCAATCGTGCGATGTTGACGGTGTTGCAATCGGCGGATTATCTGTTGGTGAAACCCGAAAAGAAATGCACGACATGCTGGAGTTTCTGGAGCCTTTATACGATCTCACTAAAGCGCATTATCTGATGGGCGTTGGTGATCCAATTGATTTTAGGTTTGCAATAAAACACGGAATCGACATGATGGATTGCGTGCTCCCAACAAGAAACGCCAGACATGGCTCGGTTTGGAGTTCCGGAGATATAAGGATGAATCTTAAAAGTGAACGTTTTACGAACGATTCTAAAGTCATTGATCCAGAGTGTGATTGTGCGACGTGCATAGATGGCTTTACCCGTGGGTTCTTACGTCATCAGTTCAAAGTAAACGAAAGTCTTGCCGGATCACTAGCCAGCATCCACAACATCCGCCACCTAAACCGCATCGCAGAAGAGTATAGGAGCTTGAGCTAACAGAGGAATTGCGCTATAGTCTGACCTGTTCTGTTAATCGTATGGGCGATTAGCTCAGCTGGGGCAGCTTGCTGCAGAAATTATCGATAGCGCTTGGCGCTCCCAGATGAGACAATAGTCCATGTTTGGGCGATTAGCTCAGCTGGCTAGAGCGCCTCATTGACGTTGAGGAGGTCGGGGATTCGAATTCCTCATCGCCCACCAAAAACTAGAACCCCTTCCCGGGGTTTTTGTTTTTGGTGAGTCATTAGTAGTTGAATCATCGACCTCAAGGGATGGGCGAGAACTGCCATTGGCAGTTTGCAAGGAAAACCTTCACCTGACAACTTGTTGGCAAGGCAGAAGTTTCGGGCCTGCGGAACGTAGGTCGAATTCTTACGTCGCCCACCAAAATAAATCCATCTTAACTGAGGTGAATTTTTTAGTTGTACACACTATCCCCAGACACTGGTGTAATCATAACAATAATAAAGTACTAGTAACATAGTGCTAGTATGGTAGTATACCTGTACGGTTATGTTAGACGAGACCCTAACTAGCCCTACAGTTGGAGTCTTGGGAGAGGTTTTCTCCCCCTGGATGGGCAGAGTTCAAATGAATTGCGAGATCATTTGAACTCTTTTCTTTTGTAGACGGTTTAACTGGGGTGTATACTAGTTATTGAGCGAGGACGTGGATTCACCACCCACAGAGCTCCGTAGGCGAGCGACAGAGGTACGATAACCAATGTCAAAGAGTAAAAGCACTCGGTGGAACCTCCGGCAACTGCTGGACCGATGCACATAAGAGCTACTTCTTGTGTGCTTTTTATTTTTAACAGGAGGCGACAATGTCCGATCAACAAGACAATCTACATGCAATGCGGCATAGTTTGGCGCATATTATGGCGACTGCCGTTGTGCGGTTGTGGCCAGGGGTAAAGTTAGGTATTGGTCCAGTGGTAGAAAACGGCTTTTATTACGATATCGATAACGGCGAAACAACTATTTCAGAAGACGATTTTGAAAAGATTGAAGCCGAGATGCAAAAGATCATCAAAGACAATCAGTCTTTTGAGCGCTCAGAGAAGCCAGTAGACATGGCAATTGCTTGGGCACAGGAATCGGGGCAGGCGTATAAGGAAGAGTTGCTAAATGACCTTAAGCGCGCCGGAACTACAGTTGCAAAGGATTTGGACGCAGAAGAGCTTGGTACGATTACAGAAGGTGAAGGCGCAGTAGAAAATGTATCTTTTTATACAAACGGAGATTTTACAGATTTATGCCGTGGTCCACACGTGGAATCAACAGGGAAGGCTGGTGCATTTAAGCTCATGCGTGTCGCCGGTGCTTACTGGCGTGGCAACGAAAATAATGCCCAGATGCAGCGACTTTACGGAGTAGCATTTGAATCACCAAAAGAACTTAGAAAACACCTTGAAATGCTAGAAGAAGCCAAAAAGCGCGACCACCGCAAGCTTGGCCAAGAACTTGATTTATTTGTGCTGTCAGACTTGGTTGGCCCAGGCTTGCCGCTATTTACGCCCCGTGGAACAGTGCTGAGAAATGAATTAATTAAATTCAGTGAAGAGCTGCAGAGGGAAGGCGGCTACGAAGCGGTTTGGGCGCCGCACATGACCCGCAACGAACTATATAAAGTATCTGGGCACTTTGATAAGTACCCAGAGCGTTTTGACGTAAGTAGCGTAGAATCCAGCGACGAATTTATGATGAAACCCATGAACTGTCCGCATGTAACCCAGATTTACGCATCGCGCCCCCGAAGTTATCGTGATTTGCCACTGCGCTATATGGAAACTACTACCATGTATCGAGACGAAAAGAGCGGAGAGTTACACGGACTATCCCGCGTGCGCTCTCTGACGCAGGATGATTCACATGCTTTTGTGCGTCATGACCAGATAGCAGACGAAATGCGTTCTGTGCTTGGTATGGTCAAAGACATGTACGCTGTGCTTGGCTTGCCACTTAGTGTTGATCTGTCGTTCCGCGACGATAGCGATAATTACTTTGGCGATGTTAGTGTTTGGGAAGAGGCGCAAACGGTGATTGAACAAGTAGCCAAGGACGAAGAGTTAGATTACCGGGTAGAGCCAGGTGAAGCGGCTTTCTATGGGCCAAAAATAGATATTATTGTGACTGACGCACTGGGGCGAAAGTGGCAATGCGCCACCGTACAGCTAGACTTTATTCAGCCTGAACGGTTTGAGTTGGAATACGCTGGCGAAGACGGCAATATGCACCGGCCAGCTATGGTCCATAAAGCAATTCTTGGTTCAATCGAACGCTTCTTGAGTGTCTATATTGAGCACACAGCAGGGAAGTTTCCGCCGTGGCTTGCCCCTGAGCAGGTTAGGCTTTTAACTGTAAACCAAGAAGATGCAACGGTTGCTTTTGCTGACGGTGTCGTGCAGAAAGCCAAAGACCTTGGGCTTCGCGTAACGCTAGATAACGCCAATGAATCTGTTGGTAAAAAGATTAGAAATTCCGAAGTCATGAAGATTCCGTATACTGTCGTGTTAGGCGAAAAAGAGATTCAGCTTGGCAAAGTAACGCCGCGAATCCGCAAAGACATGCAGGTGCAAGATATGGCGAACGAACATACTGTAGAAAACTTTCTTCAATCCATTGCCAATGAAGTTAAATCCCGCACTACTAAATCATCTTTGTAATGAGTGCCCCTAAATTTTCAAAAGAAGTCGAGCTTCTTGTTAGTCAGATTCCAAAAGGTCGGGTCATGACATATGGTCAGTTGGCCGCTCTTTGCGGGCGGCCAAGAGCAGCAAGGATTGTCGGAGGAATTGCCCATTTTGGTGATCCAGAACTGCCATGGCACAGAGTAGTAAACAAACAAGGCGGAATGGCCAGCGGCTACCCAGGCGGCAAATCAGCCCACCAAAAACACCTAGAATCCGAAGGCGTAAAAATTGAAAATTTTGAAATCTTAAATATGGAACATATAGCATGGCATCCAATAGCCCAATAATCGTAATATTAGGGCCTACGGCCAGTGGTAAGTCCGCACTTGGCATGGAACTGGCTAAGAAGTTTGATGGCGAGATCATATGTGCTGATTCGCGCACGGTCTATAAGGGCATGGATGTTGGTACGGCCAAACCAAGTCAACAGGACCAGCAAGAAGTTCCACACCATTTGTTGGATGTTTTAAGTCCAAATGAAACATTTACTGCATCTGACTTTAAGACACTGGCAAACCAAGCGATTACAGAGATTACTAAAAGGGGTAAAGTACCAATAATGGTCGGCGGAAGCGGGCTTTATATTGATGCGTTACTATTTGATTTTCAGTTTTCTGATAACAATGCGCCACGCGATACAATTAATCCAACTCACCTTAGTCCAGGCGTAGAGGTTCGCAAGAGTCCATTGAGACCCAACACGATGATAATAGGCATAAAGGTCGACAGGGCTGTACTAAAAGAAAGAATTGCTAAGCGTGTGGACCAAATGATTGACGCAGGACTTGTTCGTGAGCTTAAAAATTTGATAGATAAGTACCCAGAATCAAAAGCATTGCGAGCTCCTGGCTATAAGGCATTCAGGTCATATATAAATGATGAAATTTCGCTTGCGTGGGCAAAGGAAGTATTCATTAAAAACGACTATCAGTTAGCAAAAAGACAGATGACTTGGTTTAGGCGCAATAAAAGTATTCATTGGGTAGAGCAACAGAGTGAGGCCGTAGACTTAGTCACAACGTTTTTGTGCAAATAACAGTAGCTGCTTAGTAGTTGTCTGTTACAATGAGTTCATGATTGAGCAACTTTTTGGATCAAAGACGAGAGTAAAGTTACTTCAGCTCTTCTACAGTAATCCTAATAGGCAGTTTTTTGTACGTTAGATTACCCGAAAGATTGACGAGCAAATAAATTCCGTGCGCAGAGAGCTGGCCAACCTACTTAGCGTGGGAATTATCAAGTCAGAAAACAATAACAACAAGCTTTACTATGAAGTAAACCAGACATACGAATACCACGAACCACTCACTATTATTTTTGGAAAGGGTGTATCGGTAGCAAAAGCTACGGCGGTACCTAAGACGGAGGCAGCACAGGATATTCAGGAGCTTGGAAATGTAAAACTTGCATTTTATACCGGGCAATTCACGCGTGATGAATCTGCAGAAGTGGACTTTGTAATTGTCGGCGACGTAAACAACACTCAGGTTGAGAAATATGTAGAGGCCCTAGAGAAAAAAGAGGGTAAAGAAATTCGCTATGCGGTTATGACGCTAGAAGAGTTTAATTATCGTAAGCAAGTAAACGACCGCTTTTTTGGACTGATAGAGACTGCAAAAAAGCAGATTGTACTAGATAAAGAGTTTATCTATACTGAAAAACCTAAAGAAGCCAAAGTGGAATCGCCTGAAAAGGCTTCTAAAGAAAAGACCAAGAAGAGTAAATCAAAGGAGTAGAACGTGGAGATTCAATTTTATGGAGCAAACTGTGTTCGGATTGCATATAAGAAGTCTGGTGTAGTTATTGATGATAATCTGGCTGATCTTGGGCTGGCTTCAATAACCAAGGAAGGCGACGTGTTCTTGCGTACACAAGGTGATTACATGCCAAAGAAAGACCCGAAGATTGTTATTGATTGTCCAGGAGAGTACGAAGTATCTGACGTGTCTATTAAAGCTATTGCTGCCCGGGCTCATATGGACGAGGCCGACAAGAAAACAGCTACAATGTTTAAGTTGGATATAGCCGATATTCGGATAGCAGTTGTTGGACATATTTTTGCCGATCTAACGGACGAACAACACGAAGAAATGGGCGTAATAGATGTACTTATTGTTCCAGTGGGAAACACTGGCTATACGCTAGATGCCATTGGTGCAAGCAAAGTTATTCGGAAATTTGAACCAAAGATAGTAATCCCAACTCATTACGCAGATGATGCCGTTAAGTACGAAGTTCCCCAAGTTGCACTAGAGGACGCGATCAAAGACCTGCCATTTGAAATGAAAGAAACAGTTACAAAGCTTAAACTGAAGCCATCTGATATTCCGGATATCCCAGAAATAGTTATTCTAGAGCGACAATAGCGTAAATTTATGATTAAAAAATATATCGATAATTAGACGCTATTATTGACTAGTAAAAATTAAAAACCACCGCAGTTAGCGGTGGTTTTTAATGGTCAGATTAGCGAACGTTATTTAGCTTTGCCAGCAGGTTCAATAATGCCTTTTTTCTTGAGGGTACGAATCGCTTGGGTACTTAGCTTCATCTTTACCTTTTTGCCATCAATAACAACTGTTTTGTTCTGAAGATTTGGTTTCCAGACTTTTTTGGTGTGGCGTTGAGAGAAACTTACATTGCTTCCAAATTGTTTGCCTTTGCCGGTTAGATCACACTTCTGCATTGTATTTCCTTAACTACTAGATTTTATGAAATTCAGAGGTAAATTGTAGCTGTTATCTCTAGTAAAGTCAAGTGCTCAGGCCTGCTATACTAGAGTCTATATGTTTGACAGTGACATCACTATTGCGATTATTGCCATTGCTTGTATTTTGGTGTCTATGACACTGCACGAAGCAATGCACGCCTACGCCAGTTATTGGCTTGGTGACGATACTGCAAAACTGCAGGGAAGACTGACGCTCAATCCTTTGAAACACATCGATCCTGTACTTACAATTGCCTTACCAGCACTGTTGGCGCTAAGCGGTGGACCAATCTTTGGCGCGGCTCGCCCGGTACCGTTTAATCCAACTAGGGTAAAGTTTGAAGAGTTTGGTGCGGCGTTAGTAGGTATAGCCGGTCCACTAACAAACTTGGTCCTGGCACTCGCAGGTGCAGGTATACTCAGAATTTTTATTGGAGACATGACCCAGACGGTCGTGAATGTATTTGTAATCTTTGTTCAGGTTAATATAGGTTTCTTTGTGTTTAATATGATTCCGTTTCCGCCACTTGATGGTTCTCGTTTATTTTATGCTGTTGCGCCAGAACCAGTACAAAACGTTATGCGAACCATTGAGTCTTACGGATTAATGGGACTATTTTTGTTCCTGTTCGTTGCTTTACCAGCCTTATCTCCAATCATCAGTTCAGTGATTAATTCAATAATGAACTTCCTTCTGTTTTAACGTATAATACAGCTTATGGTCTAGTGCTTATCACTAGGCCGGCCAAAATGATAATCTGATTACTTATCATTAGGGAGTTCAATATTCTGGTGTAGACGAGTTTACACCGTGCGAACACCCACCTGGGATCAACAACCAGGTTGTCATGGTCGGTCTAGTAATACTCACTAGTCCTTAGATAATTAGCATCGAGTCGCCGTAGCTTAGGAAGGCGTAGTTTTCTTTGATTGCTTCTTCGTATGCGTGCTTTAGGTTGTCCCAGCCTGCAAACGCAGCTGCCATCATAAGTACCGTACTTTTGGGCGCATGGAAGTTTGTGAGCAAACCATTGACTAGATTAAATTTGTAGCCAGGATATATAAATATTTCTGCCTCACCGGACAAATCTTGTTCAATATTTCTAGCCAATTTATCCGCACAGAATTCAAGAGTGCGAGTTACGGTAGTACCAACAGCAATAACACGATTATTACATGATTTAACAGATGATATGGCAGATATAGTTGTTTTTGGTACAACAAAGAATTCGCTGTGCATTTTGTGGTTTTCCAGCGTTTCTGTGCGGATTGGAAGGAAAGTTCCAAGCCCAACATGCAGTGTGAGTTCAGTTGTATGAATACCTTTTCGATGTAGAGTATCTTCTAGCGATTTAGTGAAGTTAAGTGAAGCGGTAGGGGCGGCAACTGAGCCAGCATTATTGGCAAAAACAGTTTGATATCTTTCCTCGTCCTCTTTAGATGCTTGCCTATGCATATATGGAGGCAAAGGGACTTCGCCAAATTTTGCGGCAATTTCTAACAGAGAAGTTTCAGCAGAAATAATCGCCTCACCTCCGCCCAATATCTCTACAACTAGGAGTTGGTGCGGTCCAATCTTCAGTGTTTCGTTTGGATGAATAGTACCCCTATACAGTACTTTTCTCATTAGTACATCTTGGGTTCCATGATTTTCAAGTAGTAATATCTCTCTGCGTTTGCCCTCATTATTTTCTGTAAGTAGGCGTGCTTTAATTACCTGCGTGTCATTGCGAACAACAATGTCTCCTGAGTTTAAAAAGTTTGGTAGTTCGGAATATAGCGCATGGTGGATTGTCCCATCGGCTCTATTGAGCACGAGGAGTCTTGAGGTGCCGCGTACTTTTGGCGGGTGCTTGGCAATTAATTCTTCTGGAAGGTCATAATCAAAGTCAGAAACTTTCATCACAGAATCATACCACAGGCTACCTCTAGTCTGTACTTCATCGTCAGTACTCTGTACTATGAATCTATGTGGCAAGAAAAAAATCAAAAATTGTATAAAAAGTTCACTTTCAAAGACTTCAAAGAGGCTTTAAGGTTTATTAATGATGTCGGACAAATTGCCGAACAACAGGGTCACCACCCCACAATTCATAATACTTTTAACACCGTGGAATTAGAGCTTAGTACGCACGATGACGGTGATATAGTGACAGAAAAGGATCATAAGCTCGCAGGTGCAATTGACGAACTGCTTGAGCCAACGAAAGCAGTCAATGAACCTCTGCGTGAACACAATGGTGATCTAAAGCTTTATTGTGATGGAGGGTCCCGTGGCAACCCAGGGCCATCTGCGTCCGGCTATGTTTTGCTTGATATGAACAACCAGGTAATTGTTAAAAGTGGTGTATACCTAGGTGTTACAACCAATAACCAGGCAGAGTATCAATCCTTAAAATTTGGGCTTCAGGAAGCGCAACGGATTGGTGCGCACAGAGTCCAGGTGTTCATGGATAGCATGCTTGTGGTTAATCAAATGACAGGGAAGTTTAAAATAAAAAATCGTGATTTATGGCCTATTCATCAGTCCATCAAAGATTTAGCTGTGCACTTTAACAAAGTGACGTACCAGCATGTCCCGCGTGAGCTTAATAAACTTGCCGATGCAGAAGTGAATGAAGTTTTAGATGCCGAGTCTGCAAAATAGGGTATAATTGCCTTCGTTAGGTTATTGGTCGATCGCCCCGCAGTGAGCTTTTGAGACCTTCCTGGCTGAGTAGCCAGGAAGCTAACCGCCAGAGGCGGTAAACTCAAAAGTCTACTGCGGGGAGGAAAGTCCGGGCAGCATAGGGAACGACAGTTGCTAACGGCAACCAGAGGAGACTCTAGGGAAAGTGCCACAGAAACAAAACTGCTACTTAGGTAGTAAGGGTGAAACGAGTGAGGTAAGAGCTCACAGCTCTGCACGGTGACGTGTGGAGGAGGTAAACCCTGTTGGCTGCAAGGAGATGACATCGAATATGGCGTCCCGTCTCGGTGTTATCATAAGAACCGCTTGAGCCTATTGGCAACAGTAGGACTAGATAGATGATCGACGCCCCGCTGTGAACTTTTGAGACCTTTCGGCCTAAGTGCCGATAATCTAATCGCCAGAAGCGGTAAACTCAAAAGTCTACTGCGGGGTACAGAACCCGGCTTATAGATAGCCTAACAATTAAAAAACCACGCGAGTTTGCGTGGTTTTTTAATTGTTATAGGACGGAACTTTCTATTTAGTAGCTTTTACTACTGCTTCAAAAGCTTTTGGTTCGTTAACTGCTAATTCGGCCAAAACTTTTCTATCTAGCCCTATATTAGCCTTCTTAAGACCTGCAATTAACTTACTGTAAGTTGTTCCATTTAAACGAGCTGCAGCGTTAATACGGGTGTTCCATAGCTGCCTAAAGGTTCGTTTTCTGTTCTTGCGGTCCCGAGTTGCATGTTGTAATGACTTTGTGATTGCTTGCTTACCGCGACGCATACTTGAGCGATGCGTTTTTGCCATGCCCTTAGTTGCTTTTCGGATTTTCTGTTGTTTACGGTGCTTAGTGACACCTCGCTTAACTCTCATACTACTTAAACTCCAAGATTCTTCTTAATATTCTTTGCTTCTTTTCCGGTCACTTGACCAGGTATCGAGAAGCTTCGTTTGCGAGCTGCAGACTTCTTACGTAAGAAGTGATTGCTCATTGCGCGGCCACGTAATACTTTACCGGTCTTTGTGACCTTAATACGATCCTTTGTGCCGCTATGCGTCTTTTGCTTTGGCATTAGTGTTGCTCCTTATTACAAAGTTTAATTGCCGTCCTGCCAGTTGGGGTTTTTGGTCTACGACTATCGATTCACCAAATTTCTCTATTACCTTATCGGCGAGTACGAATCCCAAGTCTTTATGAGCGTTCTCTCTACCACGATAGAAAATTGAGATTTTAGTTTTGTGACCAGCATCTAGAAATTTGTGAACTTTGCTAAGCTTCACATCAAGATCATGATCGCTAATCTTCATACCAATTCGCATTTGCTTTAAGTCTGCTGACTTTGCATTACGTTTACTCTTTTGGAGTTGCTTGGTTTTCTGATAGTTAAATTTACCCCAGTCAACAATTTTTGCCACTGGCGGGCTGGCATTTGGAGAAATCTCAACCAGGTCAAGTCCGTACTCTTCCGCGGTTTGTAAGGCTTCTGACTTCGACATGACGCCGAGCTGATCGCCTTCTTCATTGATAACACGCAGCTGTGGTGCCCGAATTTGATGGTTCAGGCGAGTATGATTACTGATTACTTATTCTCCTTAGCATTATTGCTGGCTGAAAAGCATAATAACAGATTGAGAAACAGAGGTCAAACTTTTTATCAAAGAACTTTATAGTTGAATTGGCTGTCTTCTATATTGAAGCGCCTCACTTATATGCGCTTCATTGACTATATCTGAATCGTCTAGATCTGCGATGGTACGAGCAACTTTTAAGATTCGCATGTAACTCCTGGGTGATATATCAAGACGCTCTGCTGCTTTGGTGAGTAGTTCTTTGGCGGTGGGAGTGAGCTTTGCGTGCTTCTTTAGCGCTTGGTTATCAAGGCTTGCATTGGTTAGAACTACATCATCATAACGACGTCGTTGTCTGCTTCGTGCTTTTTCGACTCTTTGGGCAATTTTTGTACTTAATTCTCCAGCGCTTTTTGTGTCGAGTAGCTTATCGTGTTTGACGTGATCAACCTCTACGAACAGGTCTATTCGGTCAATAATAGGTCCTGACAACTTTCTCTGATATTTTACGATTTGTCCGGGCATGCAGGTGCATTGTTTCGTACTTCCGTAGAAACCACAAGGACAGGGGTTGGCAGTTGCGATAAGAGTAAAATCGGCAGGAAAGGTAATTGAGCCCTTGGCTCTAGATACGGTAATAACTCTGTCCTCAAGCGGCTGCCTGAGGGCTTCAATAGTAGAACGAGAAAACTCTGGTAATTCATCAAAGAACAAAACTCCTTTATGACTGAGACTAATTTCGCCAGGTTTTGGCTTTTGACCACCTCCAATAATAGATATTTCACTAGCGCTGTGATGCGGGGCCCGGAATGGCCTTGTATAGACAATTTCTGAATAGTCGTTATTCGTAAGACTATGAAGATGCGTAATTTCGAGTATTTCCTCTTGAGTGAGCTGAGGCAAAATAGCAGGAAAGGCCTTCGCAAGCATACTCTTACCGGTACCTGGCGGGCCACTAAGCATAATATTATGGGCCCCAGCAGCAGCAATCTCTAAGGCGCGCTTTGCTCTATCTTGTCCAACGACCTGCGACAAATCTACATTGGCTTTTTGACTTCCAGCTTGAAGCTTTAACTTTCCGGTTTTGTTAATCTTTATTGACTCTGGATCTTGGAAAATTTTAAATAACTCCTTAAGTGAGCTAACTGTTATGATCTCTATGCCAGGGACTAGGCTAGCCTGCGTTATATTTTTCTCTGGGATTACAAACCGAGTAATTCCTTTTTGTTTTGCGTCTAACAGACTACCTACCATGCCGCGTACTGGTCTGACAGACCCATCTAGGCTTAGTTCACCAAGATAGATAACATTAGCTAGCGTATCTCTCAGGTTAGCTTGGTTACTTGCGAGAAGAATAGATGCCGCAATTGCCAAGTCGAGTGCGGGAGTTTCCTTTGGGACATCCGCAGGGGCAAGATTTATTGTGATTCTTTTCTTTGGAAAGCTAATCTTACTTGTAGAAAAGGCGCTACGCACGCGTTCGCGCGCTTCGTCGACTGCTTTGTTTGCAAAGCCTACAATAATTAGATTTGGTAAGCCATTTGAAACCACACATTCTACATCGATCAATGTCCCATCAATACCAGAAGCTATACTTTGTGCCTTTGCATTCATGTCAATCTCTACTTATGAATAAATAGTATCAGATTAAATAAAAAACCCCGCTTACTGCGGGGCTTTTTTGTATAAGATTGTGTGTGGTTTTTTGGTTTGTCTTTGAGTATTGGTTTTATGGAACAACGGCTTGCGAGAAGCCGTTGTTACAGTAGTCGTTTTTGTTTTTGAGCACTTTTTTTATTCAAGCGCTACTCATATCTTAGACACCCTTATTCATACTGTCAACACGTTTGTGTTTAATTATATGTTCATGCCTGTGTATAAGTTTTTTCTCTTGGGTAGCAGCAACGTAAAAATACAAACTATATTTATGTTTTCGAGTAAATCATAGATTAAGCCAAGAATATAAATAGAGCTATTTTGTCTACAGGAGTATTAAAATGAATATAAGTACATGTGAGCGTAGTTGATTGAAACTTGCTTTAGGTGTAGTTCCACTAAAAGGGCTCTATGGTTAGGAATGGGGGACTCTATATTTATATTCCAGCTGTTTCGCAGCAACGATACGAGAAATAGGGTAAGCGAGCTACAGTATTTGATCATGATTACATTGAATCTATCGGTTTATTAACTAAAGGTTAATACTTTGGCTGTAAATCACTTACCCAGCTACTAGCCTCAGCAACACAATATTTGATCACCTTTTAAGCATTAATTAAATCAGAAAGCCTAGTAGGACATATAGGATTTAAGTTAGTTACATTAATGACTGCTACGATCCTTTTGTTGAATCAATAAAACCGCATATTTACGATCAAATTATGTAATATTTATAGTAGTAAAGATGCAATTATATTGATTATTAGTAAAGCATAATTGATTAAAAATAGAGCAAAATTTTGCCGTTAATTATTCAAAAAAACAAGAAGAAATAGTCAAAATATAGTTCATATAATAAATGGTATTTAACAAAGTTAAGATTATTATTAACAACATATAATATAGGCAAAGAATACATTGAATTTGTTAAATAACAGCATTAATAATAATTGATACAACAAAAAACTATTGACATTTATAAATAAAAAATGTATCTTGTGTTCAGTAAGTCGAACAAAAACTTACCCTACGGTTCAAAAATAAACCGATATCGCTCTCGTTTGAGAGCGGTCAGTCAAGCCATAGACGGCAAGCGCTATAAAGTCATTTTAAAGAGCGGTTTTGCCGTCTTGGCACTTTGAAAATTCATACCCTACATCAAGTAGGGTATTTTTATAATTTGAAGTACAATTTACTTAAATGCTGTTGCTTATAAAAAAGACAATTGGTGCTGTATTACTGAGCATGATTCTATTGGGATTCTTTTTTTTGACGAATCCAAGCGATCTACCGCTTGCGGCACTCTTTGTACCTTTTTTACTTATATATGCATGCACGTTTCTAATTTTAAGAGAAATATCCCTATTACTTATGAAATCGGTTAAAGACAGCTATCGTCTCTGGATTGTCGGTGCGATTGCTTTTATACCAGTCGCATTATTGCTTACGCTTTCTGCAGGTCAAACAGACGCAAAAGATGTTTTACTCTTCTTTTTGCTTGTCATTCTTCTCATTTTTTATTTTAGTCGAACAAATTTCCTCAAGTAATTTTAGTAAATTTTGATATACTAACAGGGATGAATCAAGAGAACTTACACCATAATAATTCAGAAGAACTTCCCATGCCTGTAACAGGTTCAAAGACGAGTTTTGAGTCTCAGCATGCAAAACAGGTTGAAACAGGGGCAAGTGGAGCAGTGGTTGGTAGTTCTGACGGGGCGGTCACGACGACTTCTTCCCACGCCTCAGTAATAAGTTCGAGTGTTCAAGACGATGCTCGGGGTACGGGGCCGCATGTCTCGACACCACATATTGCTGATGATACGGATTTAATTGAAAAAGAGTGGATTGAAAGTGCAAAACGCATCGTAGCTAATACGAAAGGCGATCCTCACGCCCAATCAGAAGGATTAACCATTGTAAAAAAAGATTATAAGAAAAAAAGATTCAATGTCGATGATGATCTAGGTGCTGTGAGTTAAGATGTTGGCAAGTATATTTCTTGGATTTTTGTTTGTCCTCTTAATGGGATTGCCATTTGCCTATATTATTGCCCGAAAATCTCTACGCGAGCAAAAAAATTATGAGCGTGGACTGAAGATGGTTCCGATGCTTATTCATTTACCTCCGCAGAGTGACGATACCGATGGTGGAGGTCGCGATACTAGAGACGTAGTAGATGAGAATATATCCAAAGCCCAAATTATGTACAACATAATTGCCGGAACGGCGCACAAAGGCTTTATGAATAAGTTTTTTTATGGTCAACGGCACATATCTTTTGAAATTGTTGGTATAGGCGGTTTTGTACATTTCTATACTGCTGTGCCCGTTGCGCTTGTTGAAGTGGTGAAACAGGCAGTGGTGAGCGCTTATCCATCGGCTCAACTCGAAGTGGTCCCTGAGTACAATATTTTTTCTTCAGTAGGAAAGATATCCGGTACGGCAGGCGGTGAACTCACACTAAAAGAAAACGCAGCTTACCCTATTGCTACGTATCAGGATTTAAAACGTGACGCACTACAATCAATGCTCAGTTCACTTTCTACCATAGAAGAGCATGATGGTGTCGGAATACAGATGCTTATTCGGCCAGCGAACAGCGATTGGCGCAAGAATGCCTCTGCTATTGCAAGCAAAAAGAGAAAAGGTGAGGGAAATAAAGGTGGAGCCCAAAAGGGATTTTGGTGGATTAATCAAATCTTTGTTGCGCTTAATAAACCTCCAGAAAATAACGGGGGAGTCGGCGGTAATGATAAGCCCGAGCTTTCTAGCGCTGATCAGGCAGTTATTGATGCAATTGATGCAAAAACACAGCATCCAGGGTTTGAAGTTGTCATTCGGGTTGTAGCTTCTTCTGATATTTCTCAGCGGGCACAATCAATTGTGAAAAATGTTGTTGCTGCGTTTGCGTTGTTTGATTCCCAAGGGAAAAATGGATTCAAATACACTCCGGCAAAAGATACAGAAGAGTTCGTAACTTCTTATATAATGCGTTTCTTTCCTCAAGAAAATAACAAGAATGTCTTAAATTCAGTCGAGCTTGCGACGATATTCCACTTTCCGGATGAAAAGAACATTCCTACGTCACAGCTTCAAAGGCAGTCATCAAAACAGGTCGATGGTCCAAGAAATATGGGTAATGAAGGCCTACTTCTTGGTTATAACTTATTCCGCGGTGCTAAGAAGCCTATTAGATTGTCTCTTGGCGATAGACAACGGCACGCGTATGTCGTTGGTCAAACCGGAACAGGCAAGTCAACGTTCTTAGAAAACCTTGCACTTCAGGATATGTTGAGCGGTAACGGTCTGGCATTTGTGGACCCGCACGGAGACACAGCAGAGAAGTTGCTGTCGATGGTGCCTCGTGAACGAACAGAAGATGTTATCTATTTTTGTCCTGCAGATATGGACTACCCTATGGGGCTTAATCTGTTTGAATTTAGCGATGACCAGCAAAAAGACTTCATCATTCAAGAGTGTATAAACATGCTTTATAAGCTGTACGATCCACAGAAACAGGGAATTATCGGTCCACGTTTTGAGCGAATTTTTACAAACTGCGCGCAGCTACTCATGGCAGACCCTGGGGGCGGAACATTTGTTGACGTTCCAAAACTTCTCATTGATCCTGACTTCATGAAAGAGAAATTACAGTACGTAAAAGACCAAAACGTCTTAGATTTTTGGACCAAGGAATGGCCAAACTCTCAAAGATCGAACGAAGCGGGTGAAGTTACAAGTTGGGTTGTAAGCAAATTCGGTGCATTTCTTAGCAACGAAATGATGCGCAATATAATCGGTCAAACAAAGAGCTCGTTTAATCTGCGCGAAATAATGGATGACAAGAAAATTTTGATTGTTAACCTAAGTAAGGGCCGTACTGGCGACTTGAACTCACGGCTTCTTGGAATGATATTTGTCATGAAGTTTCAAGCTGCAGCAATGAGTCGCTCTGACATTCCAGAAGATGACCGAACGGACTTTTCTTTGTACGTTGATGAGTTCCAAAACTTCTCTACAGATTCGTTTGCAACGATCATGTCAGAAGCTCGAAAGTATCATTTGAATCTAATTGTTGCCAACCAGTTCACTACTCAACTAAGTGAAGAAATTCGTGATGCCGTCTTTGGAAATATGGGTACTATTGTGGCCTTCAGGATTGGGCAGAACGACGTAGAGATGCTTTCAAGATATTTCCAGCCAGCATTTGACGGAGAGGACCTTGTTCGGGTACCTAACTTTAATACCATTGTTCGCACACTTGTAAGTGGTGTTCCAACTGCCGCGTTTAGTATGACGACATTACCGCCCCTCGGTAAGCCCAATCAAGAATTATTTTTGGCGCTCAAGCAACTTTCTGCAGCTAAGTTTGGTAAAGCAAAGCATAAGGTCGAAGCGGAGGTTTTTGCACGCTTAGCAACCAAGGAGCCATCAAAGTCCGTAAATCGCTTTGGAGCAGCTCCTGGGACGGCTGGCACGCTTCCTGCCGGTGCTTCACCTAGACCAACAGCTCATGCGCCAAAGTTCGGATCTTCGTTTCTGGACGACTGGCTAGCAAAAAGAAAGACACCAGGCTCTCCTGCTAGTTCTGTTCCTAAAGCCGGATCACCAACCACTGCTCAACCAATTCAGGCAGACACTCAGAAACCAAAGCCTGACTTACCAACAAATTCACAAAAGGCAGCGCCACCAAAACAAGAATCAACACCACAGACAGACGTTCCGAAAGATGCTCAGTCAAAAACGAAACAAAATAAATCTTCAGGTGAGTTACATATTCGAAAAGATACGGGTGTTATCGAAGATACTATAACGATTGATAAAGACGGCATAATGCATACCATGGATGATGATACGAGGTAGTGTTACTACTTAGAACGATTCAATAAACGGATAGCAAGCTCAAACAATATTCCACCACCAAACCCGATGACATAGAGCGCAATAAACAGCGTGTAGTTGTATTCAAAACCACTTTTCTTAGCAAAATATAACACCACGATGGTTCCTATACATGCCACTAATCCACCTCCGAGTACTCCTGACGGACGCGCTGCGGTTTTTCCGCCAAAATTACTAATGGCTTCTATGTTTTTTTGATGCACAATCTTGCTGAAGGTTCGCTCTACCGGGGGAAGCTTTGCTTGCACATTCGCCATGGTCTTATTAAACGAGTTTCGTTTTAATGTGCCCTGATCAAAGTCCGGCAGTTTTTTATTCTCACTTGTGTCTTTTGGACTAAGCTCGTTGGCAGCTTTGGAACTAGATTCAATAGTTTCTCTCAGGGCTTCAATAGTTTTTTCACTAACATCATTTTCCTGTTCAGCTAGTTGCTTGATGCGTTCAATATTCTTTCTTGATTGTTCAGCTGATGCTGATTCAGTCTCTGCATTTTGCTTGTGGGATTCGTGATTCTGGTTAGGAAATTTCTCAGACATTTTATTCTCCTCCAGATGTGTACTCTAGTTTGATTAGTTGTGTTTCTTTTCGCAGCAAGTGTGTTCTTGCTAAGAAGTATCCAACGAATATGGCTACGGTCATTGCTACGAGCATACTCTCGCCCGGACCTGTGCTAGGCAATGTTTTAGTAGCAATTTCTACTGTTTTATTTACCGTACGAGGAAGTTCGATATCGACTGATTTGCCGTAAAACGTGTTGTTCATAATTAAGTCAAAAGCATCTGGGTCTGACGTAGAAATTGGTGTTTGCGGTATTGGACTCTTAACTTTTACAGTAATTGATTTTTCGACTGACCCACCAGCAGGAATAGTTTCTGCAGTCCAGCGAAGGGTATCACTATCATCTAGCTTGCCGCCGTCTGCATCAACAAGCGCTGCGTAGTGGAAGACATCACTCATGTCTTCTTCGAAGACAAAACCAGGCATATCAACACGGCCTGAATTGTTAATCTTTATTGTGTAGACTATTGTGTCGTTGGCTTGTGCAGTTGTGCCGTTTGCATCGGCGATACCCTGTGTAACGTTAGCTGCTGTTTTCTGTGGTTTTATACACGCAGCAACGGCTGAAGGGTTGCTTGCCTCTGGGCAAGGGAAGCAATCATCACTACTGTATTGATCCCCGGGTATGTTAGGGCATACATCACATTTATTGTAGTCATATTGAATTCCATCTGTAAGTGGACATACATCACATTCTGCAATAGTAGATTGCTCACCAGTTTTGTTAGGGCATACATCACATTCCGATAGGTTGTATTGCACGCCTGATATTTTTGGACATACATCACATTCTGCAATAGTTAATTGATTACCTGCCTTATTCGGGCACTTATCGGTTGGAGTTGGCGGTGGCGGTGGCGGTGGCGGTGGAGGTGGAGGCGGTGGTTGAGGGGGGATATATTCACCAGGTGTAACGATATTTCCGCAATCATACATAATGAAAATGGGCTTTCCGTCTTCATTTGTAAGTTTTAACATACTGTAATCAGAGTATGCACCGCTATCAAAAGAGTTAAGGTTTCGCATATAGTAAGTAGTTCCGCCAATTCTAAGCGGTTTTTCGTATGATCGACGGCCGGTTCTATAGTTTGGATCACCACGACTTTCACGCCCCATTGATCGCAATGTGCCACCATATGATGTAGACCGAACTTTAGCAAAGGCTGCCCTTTGTTCTAGCAGGTCACAGGATACGCCGTGATACGCCAGAACATCCCTAAAGCCTTGTTTGTCTGATCGACAATAAGATACCGCCTGTGCTTTCGTAGAAAAGCCACCGTAGACCACGTCGTTACTAGAAGAAGCGAGTGTAGATTCAGGCGGGGAGATGATGGCAAAAGTCTGGATGAATAAACTAACCACTACAAGCAGGACGCCGAGTCTTCGTAATTTTTCTTCTTGTTTGAGTCGACCATAATAAAATGACAACTCTCCAAGAAGGCTTGGATTGAAGGGGAGGTTGCTTACGAGCTTTCGAAACATTTTTAGATTTTTTCTTTTGTAATTAGTGGCTTAGTGCTATAGCTTATTTAATCATGAAACCGTGTGTTCAAGCAAGTGTTTTACAGTTGTCACAATGGATTGAATCACGTATACTATCTGTAAAGGGTGAAGAAGAAAAATGAATCAGAGGGTAAATTAGAAGTGTCAAAACAGTCGTCCAATTATGATGCAAGTCAAATCCAGGTCCTTGAGGGCCTAGAGCCGGTCCGTAAGCGACCAGGTATGTACATTGGCGGTACTGGCGTAGAAGGTTTGCACCACCTTGTATGGGAAATTGTCGACAACAGTATTGATGAAGCAATAGCAGGTCATGCAACCGAAGTGACGGTTACCTTGATGGCCGATGGTGGAGTTAAGGTTCGGGATGATGGTCGTGGTATTCCAGTCGACAAAGTTAAGAAGACTGGCCTCTCGGCACTTGAAACTGTACTGACAGTACTGCACGCTGGTGGTAAATTTGGCGGTGATGCTAGTGGATATAAGGTATCTGGTGGTCTTCACGGTGTTGGTGTTAGTGTAGTAAACGCTTTGTCTACTCAGTTAATTGCTAGGGTATATAAGGATGGCAAAGAATATGAGCAATTCTATAAAATCGGAGTTCCTGAAACCAAGATAAAAGAAGTCGGTCCAACCAAAGACCGTGGTACCGAGATTACTTTTTACGCAGACGGTTCAATTTTTGAGACCACGGAATTTAACTATAAAACAATCCTTGACCGATTGCGTCATCAGGCGTATCTCACAAAAGGTGTACGTACAACAATTATTTACGAAAAATCGGGTGAAAAGTACTCATTTTATTTTGAGGGAGGTATCAAATCCTATGTAAAACACCTTAATGAAGGCAAAGATATAGTAGATGACGACGTTTTTTATGTAGAAAAACAGGTAAAAGACTCCGTCGTTGAAGTAGCAATACAGTATTCTGAATCGTTCAACGAAACGGTCAAGGCTTTTGCAAATAATGTATTCAACCCAGACGGTGGTACACATTTAACTGGTTTCCGCGCAGCTTTGACCAGGGTTATTAACGACTACGCACGTAAAAGCGGCCTTATTAAAGAAAAGGAAGAAAACCTTTCAGGTGATGACACCCGTGAAGGCTTAACAGCAGTAATATTAGTAAAACTTCCTGACCCGCAGTTTGAAGGTCAGACTAAAAACAAACTCGGTAACCCAGAGGTGCGTGGCTATGTAGAGCAAGTCATGAATGAATACTTTGCTTATTATTTGGAAGAAAATCCAGCGATTGCACGGAAGATTATTGGCAAGTCACTTCTTGCTGCCCGTGCTAGAAAGGCCGCCCGTGCCGCCCGAGATAACATCATCCGCAAAGGTGTACTGGACGGCGCAAGTATGCCTGGTAAGTTGGCTGATTGCTCAAATAAGGATCCAAAATTTTCAGAACTATATCTTGTAGAGGGTGACTCTGCTGGAGGTTCTGCTAAGTCCGGCCGTGACAGTAAAAGCCAAGCAATTCTACCGCTCAGGGGTAAAGTCTTGAATGTTGAGCGTGCCCGTCTGGACAAGATGCTCGCAAACAATGAAATCGTAAGTCTTATTAAAGCTCTTGGCATTGGTATCGAAGAGTCATTTGATATGGCCGGGCTCCGCTATGGTCGTGTGATTATCATGACTGACGCCGATGTCGATGGAAGCCACATTTCTACTTTACTTTTGACATTCTTTTTCAGATTCATGAAACCACTCATTGACGGCGGACATTTATATCTTGCAAAACCACCACTGTTTGAACTTGTGTCCGGAGGAAAAACTGGAAACGTGCTCATATATAATGAAGAAAACCTAGAGAAAGTAATAGACGAGAAAATAGCTGAACGTAAAACAGCTAAGCTTAAGGTTAACGCAGATGACGAGCGATTCAAGCAAGCTGGTTTTGTGGACGTAAAGCGCTACAAAGGTCTTGGTGAAATGAATGCCGACCAACTGTTTGACAGTACAATGGATCCAGCAAGTCGCGTATTAGTTCAGATCCGTGTAGAGGACGCTGAAAAGGCTGACAGCATCTTTAATAAGCTGATGGGATCAGAGGTAGAGCCGCGCAAGAACTTTATTACTAGTCGTGCAAAATTTGTGAAAGATTTGGATATATAGGAATTATTATGGCAGATGAAGATGTTAAGAACACACCAGAAGAACAAGTACCAAAAACTCCAATAGTTGAAGTTATTGAACGTGACGAATCGCACTCAAGAATCGTAGAACATGAATCTGTAGAAGACGTTATGGAGTACAGTTATTTGCGCTATTCCATGAGCGTTATTGTTGAACGAGCACTACCTGATGTGCGCGATGGAATGAAGCCAGTACATCGCCGTATTTTATATTCTATGGACAAAAATGGCTGGCGCAGTGGTTCTAAATTCGTAAAAAGCGCCCGTGTAGTTGGTGACGTTATCGGTAAATATCACCCTCATGGCGACACTTCAATTTATGACTCGATGGTCCGCTTAGCACAGCCATGGTCAATGCGACATATGTTGGTTAAAGGTCAGGGTAACTTCGGTAGCATGGATGGAGATCCGCCAGCTGCTTATAGATATACCGAAGCCAAGATGGCTAAAATTGCTGAAGAAATTCTGCTTGACATCAATAAAGACACTGTAGATTTCCGCGATAACTTTGATGGATCAGAACAAGAGCCATCGGTTTTGCCTGCAAAATTACCGAACCTACTTCTAAATGGTCAGCTTGGTATTGCCGTTGGTATGGCAACCAACATTCCACCGCATAACCTGGCAGAATTGCTTGATGCAACCGTTCACCAAATTGATAATCCAGATGCGACAGTTGATGACTTGCTTGAATTCGTCAAAGGTCCAGACTTCCCAACCGGCGGGACAATTTACGGTAAAGAATCGCTACGAACAGCCTATGCAACCGGTCGTGGCGGCGTCATGGTTCGCGGTGTCGCAGAAATAGTTGAAGGCGCCAAGAACAAGCATCAAATTATTATTTCAGAAATTCCGTTCGGCCTTAACAAGGCGACGTTGATAGAGAAAATCGCTGACCTTCACAAAGAAAAGAAAGTAATGGGAATAGCTGACCTTCGAGATGAAAGCTCACGTGGACTGGTAAAAATCGTGGTGGACCTCAAGAGAGACGCATTTCCAAAGAAGCTTCTTAATCAGCTATATAAGTTAACGCCATTACAGGGGTCGTTTAACTTTAATATGATGGCCTTAATCGACGGTATTCAGCCTCGGGTCCTCGGTCTTCAAGATATTATTGTTGAGCATATCAAGCACCGACAGGTAGTTGTTCGACGTCGTACAGCATATGAACTTAAAAAAGCACAAGACCGAGCCCATGTATTAGAAGGCTTGAAGATTGCGCTTGATCACATCGATGAAGTTATAGCTACAATCCGAGCAAGTCAGACCACAGAAGAAGCACAAGCTAACTTAATTAAGAAGTTCAAGTTGAGCGAGATTCAAGCCAAAGCAATTTTGGCTATGCAGTTGCGGGCGCTTGCTGGTCTTGAGCGTCAAAGGATCGAAGACGAACTTGCAGAGCTCAAAAAACTGATTGCAGAACTTGAAGGAATTTTGGCCGATGAAAAACGAGTACTCAAGATTATTAAAGAAGAATTCATTGAACTTAAGAAACAATACGGCGAAGAGCGAAGGACAAAGATTGTCCCACATGAACTCGGAAAAATGAGCGATGAAGACCTCATTCCTGATGAATCAGTCGTAATTACACTCACTAAAGGTGGCTACATCAAGCGCAACAACGCCGATGAATACAAGCGTCAAGGTCGAGGCGGAAAAGGCCGCAGAGGCATCAGCACCAAGGAAGAAGATATTGTCGAACAACTTGTATACGCAAGCACTCATGAATATCTACTATTCTTCACTAACAAGGGAAGGGTGTTCCGCATAAAAGCATATGAAATTCCAAAATCCGGCCTAAATGCCAAGGGAATTGCAATTGTAAATCTACTACAGACGCAACCAGAAGAAACAATCACGTCATTTATTAAACTGCATGCCAAAGCCAGTGAAAACAAGGGATTCTTGTTTATGTGTACCCAGCGGGGAACAGTTAAAAAGACTGCGCTCGAACAGTATCAGAACGTCCGCCAGACAGGACTAATTGCTATAAATCTTGACGAAGGCGATGAGCTGCGTTGGATACGCATCACAAACGGCGATAACGAAGTAGTCATTAGCACTAGCCAGGGCCAGGCAATTCGTTTCCATGAAAACGGTGTCCGAGCCATGGGTCGTACAGCTCGCGGTGTCCGTGGAATAAGACTACGCAAGGATGATCAAGTAATTGGCATGGACGTCGTAGAAGACGATGCAAATATCTTCGTAATTAGCTCTATCGGTTATGGCAAGCGAACAAAGGTGTCTCAGTTTACGGCCCACGCTCGTGGTGGTGTTGGTATTCGAGCGGCGGTTGTTAATACTAAAACCGGTAAATTAATTGGCGTGAAGTCGCTCACAGGTGACGACACACAAGAAGTGCTCATAATATCTCAGCACGGTCAGACGATTCGCCTTGGTCTTAAGGATATACCTGCTCTTGGTCGTGCTACACAAGGCGTGCGCATAATGCGTCTAAACGGAGATGATAATGTCGTATCCCTCGCACTCGTAAATAAAGAAGAAGAAGTCGAAGAAGAAACAGAAGAGGTTTCAGAGGCTAATAATAAGAAAGAAGAAATTAAGAAGCCTGAATCAAAACCAAAGACTGATAAGAAATAGTTCACAATCTTACTTCCTTTGTTTTCATCGAGCTATCCAGATAAACAATTTTTAGGCGAAGTAGATTCTATTCAAATAATTCAGCAGCCATAACGTCAGTACTAGTAGTTGTAAATTACGCTACGACTGTTGCCACACAATCTGTTGACACATCTGTAATGAGCATGTAGGATGATACGAGTCTTTTGGAGATCTGGCTATGAGTCTGTCTCATAAATATCGCATATAGTTCCTCCACCGGAACGTGGTATTTACAGAAGAATTGTTCGTTAAAAACTTATGTAGTGCAAATCAACGTCAGTTCATTAACTGAATGTTTAAAACTTCGTAGGACTTTTGGTCCTACAAACAGTAAACAATAGACTAGAATCAGTTCTTTTTTGAAGAGTTTGATCCTGGCTCAGGATGAACGCTGGCGGTGTGCTTAATACATGCAAGTCGAGCGGTAACACTTAGGGTGACGAGCGGCGGACGGCTGAGTAACACGTAGGAACGTACCCCAAACTGAGGAATAAGCACCAGAAATGGTGTCTAATACCGCATATGATCTTCGGATTAAAGCTTCGGCGGTTTGGGAACGGCCTGCGCATGATTAGCTTGTTGGTAGGGTAATGGCCTACCAAGGCAACGATCATTAGCTGGTCTGAGAGGATGATCAGCCAGACTGGGACTGAGAACGGCCCAGACTCCTACGGGAGGCAGCAGTAGGGAATTTTCCACAATGGACGAAAGTCTGATGGAGCAACACCGCGTGCAGGATGAAGGCTTTCGGGTCGTAACCAGCTTTTATATGTGAAGATTATGACGGTAGCATATGAATAAGGATCGGCTAACTCCGTGCCAGCAGCCGCGGTCATACGGAGGATCCAAGCGTTATCCGGAATTACTGGGCGTAAAGAGTTGCGTAGGTGGCATTGTAAGTTGGTAGTGAAAGCGT
>JBBQAZ010000011.1:0-25870 GCA_038316995.1 Saccharimonadales bacterium (SeqCode)
ACAGAAAATTGAGGCCATATGCAGCTAGTAGCTGATGTTTATTATATTTGGCTAAACAAAGTTATCACTTTCTTATCTTTAGTGCTGGTTGCTGCTTCTGCTCTGTTTATGTTCGTGCCACCCCTTGAATCACTTATGGATGGTTTTGGGCTTTCGATTGTATCTCTAATCATCGCATTAGCAACGGCCATGTATGGTCTGTTTTTATTTGCTAGAGAGGCGCGCAAAAATCCTTGGATCGCTGGAGCTTATGGATTTATGCTGTTTTCACTAAACTTAATCAACTTAATTCATTCTACAGGTCAAATGAATTCATGGTTTATGGTTCCGTGGTTAATACTGGCTTTTTTTGGTGGACTTTTTGGAATTTTTGGCGCGGTTGCCATGAGTTTCTTAGTTACAATTTATTTCGTTATTGCTGAAACGGGCCCTAACAATAGCGGCGTTCTTTCGTTGACATCAACAGGTGGACTGATTGGGACCTACGTTGCTGGAATGATTGGCTATCTTGTCTGGAGGCGAAAATTTATCGATTCGGAAAGCGCCAAAGTCAGACAGCTTACCGGCCAGCTAAAAACCAAACAACAACAAGCTGAACTGCTTATTCAATCTATCGCGGACGGCATGATCGTGGTGACACCAACAGGGGTTGTGAGCCTAATGAACCCGGCAGCTGCCAAACTAACCGAATGGTCCGTAGATGAAGCTTCAGGAATTGATGTCCATCTTGTCGTAAAACTCCAAACAGAAGATAGTAAAGATATCGATAATGACCAGAATCCTTTCAATACTGTATTCCAGAAAAAACAACCTATTGACCAAACCCTGCAGCTAATAGGTCGTAACGGTGCTCAGCGAGTTGTTTCACTTGTTGTCTCACCGGTGTTAGCAGGAAAGAACGATGAAGTAACGGGAGCAATTGCCATTATTCGAGATGTAAGCGCTGCGCGGGCTGAAGAAAAACGACGTGCGGACTTTATTAGCACCGCTAGTCATGAAATGCGCACTCCTGTTGCGGCAATAGAGGGCTATTTGGCGCTGGCTATGAACGAAAGGGTTTCTAGTATTGACATGAAGGCTCGGAACTACCTTGAAAAAGCACACTCGTCTACACAACATTTAGGGAAGCTTTTCCAAGATTTACTGACCAGTGCAAAGGCAGAAGACGGACGTTTAGTCAGCCATCCTACTGCAGTAGAAATGAGCGCCTTTTTAATGCAATTAACCGATTCACTACGTTTTGCAGCAGAAAAAAAGGGCTTACTTCTAGATTTTGTCATAGGCAGCGCAAGTAGTGCGGGCGAAAGGGTTGTAAAGCCACTTTACTATGTAAAGGTCGATCCAGACAGGCTCAGCGAAGTAATAACTAACTTGTTTGATAATGCCGTGAAATACACAGAATCTGGGAGAATTTCGATTGGACTAACCGGCAACAAAGATGTTGTACAATTCTACATTAAAGACACTGGCCATGGAATCCCCGCAGATGACGTTTCACATCTGTTCCAAAAATTTTACCGCGTAGACAACAGTTCAACCAGAACCGTTGGAGGAACTGGACTTGGTTTGTTTATATGTCGTAAGATTGTAGAGATTTATAAAGGCAGAATCTGGGTAGAAAGTGAGGAAGGCAAAGGAAGTACATTCTATATAAACCTCCCGCGGCTTTCGTCGCAAACAGCGAACGAATTAATTGCACTTAACCAATCCCAATCAACCGGCACGGCTGGCAGCCAATAAAGACACCGCTAGCTCTAGTACTAAGCAAAAGCATCATGTACAATATAGTCATTGTAAATACTAATACGCGTTACCAAGAGAAGGAATCAATCACATGTCAAAAATAATGCTCGTCGAGGACGATAATAATCTACGCGAAATCTATGAGGCTCGACTACTTGCAGAGGGCTACGAAATCGTGTCAGCAAAAGATGGCGAAGAAGCTCTTGCAATGGCTGTAAAAGAAAAACCCGATTTAATTATTTCAGATGTAATGATGCCGAAAATTAGCGGTTTTGATATGTTAGATATCCTGCGCAGCACACCAGAAACTAAAGACACCAAAGTCATTATGATGACCGCGTTATCGCAAGCAGAAGATAAAACTCGAGCAGACAAGCTAGGCGCCGATCGTTATCTTGTAAAATCTCAAGTAACGCTTGAAGATGTCGCAGCAGTCGCCAAAGAAGTACTTACTGGCGAATCTGCCACTCCTGCTCAAGCACCCGATCCAATAACACCTGCTCAATCAGAGCCGGTAGCAATGGCTGCTGCTCCCTCTATTCCAGATCCTGCGCCCGTCGTTGCACCTGATCCAATACAAACAGCACCAGCACCCAGTCCTGATCCAATGCCGCCTACTTCGTCACCTGATCCTACAGCAACGCCAGGTTTGCCGGCAGACCCTATTGCATCGCCGCCAATAGATCCAGTTACGGCACCTGATCCAATGCCGCCAACCCAACAAGAACCGGATGCTTTCCCAAAAGCTGAGCCGGCAGACAATGAGCCGGCAAACTTAACCGTGCCTACGCCAACACCAAACAATGACGTAGCAACTTTAGCCGAGACAACAACAGACGAGCAGGAGCTTGTTGACAGTCAAATTGAAAGCTTCGTAGAAACCCAAGACGCTGGTCAGCCCGCTCCGGAACCTGAGGCACCAGTGCAACAGCCAGTTAGTTCGACAGCTCCTCCATCAAATAATATTTACAGCGATTTAACTCCAGAAGTTGCAAATATTGACGTCAAGCAGGGACCTGCTGCCGACGGAACCAATCAAGCAGCAGATACCGCCGAAAAACTAGCAACTGCTGTAAACGATATGCTTCAACCCAATGAGGAAGCTGCCTCACAATCCGAAACTACAACAAATCCAGTAGCTGCTGGCAACAAAAAGAAAATAATCAATCCAATAAATGACCTTAGCCAGAAACCTGACTTAGCAAGACTTGCGCAAGAAGAAGAGGCGGCATCACAAACGCCGACTATTTCTAACGCCGCTACACCTCAAGTAGCACCAGTTGTTATCCCTGACGACAAACCTGCACCGCCACCTGCATCCGGAACGGTAATTCAACCAGGTAACGACCCAGACTCTATTGCACTTTAGTAAAATATCCCTAGTTTTTGCTATCATTACCCCATGCGTCTAAACAAATACATTGCCCAAGCAACTGGAATGAGCCGTCGCGCTGCCGATCGCGCAATTGCCGAAGGCCATATCAAAGTAAACGAAAAAGTTGCTGATATCGGTATGCCCGTAACAGAAGCAGATCTAATTACACACTCTGGAGATCGACTACACCTTCCAACGAAAACTCAAACGATTATCCTAAATAAACCCGTAGGATACGTTTGCTCTAGAGACGGTCAAGGAAGCAAAACGATTTATCAGCTTATACCTGAAGAACTTCATAATTTAAAAGCGGTCGGTAGACTTGATAAAGACTCTTCTGGACTACTACTATTAACTAACGATGGTGATTTAGCGCACAAACTAACTCATCCTAAGTTTGAAAAAGAAAAGATATACGAAATAACCCTCAGGCGCGTACTAGAACAGTACGAACAAGACGCAATAAAAACAGGAGTGTTACTAGAAGATGGCCCGTCGATACTGCGAATTAAACAGCTCGGCACCGACCCAAAAAAATGGCAGGTAAGGATGCAGGAAGGGCGCAACCGACAAATCCGACGGACTTTTACGGCGCTCAACCACACGTTGGAATCATTGCACCGTATTCAATTTGGTGACTATACGCTGGCAAACGTTCCAGCTGGGAAATTCAAGCAAACTACAGAGCTCTAATACAATGTACAAAAACCTACTATCCGTCAACTAGCAGATACTTTAATTACATTGTTTGCAAATATCTCCACCTCTGTTATACTTATGGTAAATTATGAGTAAAAAATTACCAATCGTTGCAATTGTCGGGCGTGCCAATGTTGGCAAGTCTAGTTTGTTTAATGCGATTCTACACCGTAGAGAAGCAATCGTAGCCCGAGAGGCCGGTACAACGCGCGATAGTATTTACGCAGTCGCACAACACAATGAAAGTAGTTTTTGGTTAGTCGATACTGCTGGTATTAAAGACCCTGAAGACGATTTTGAATTTACTATTCAAGAACAAATAACCCAAGCTGCCGACAGCGCGGATGTCATTTGGGTATTAGTAGAGGCAGACATCCCACCATCGGGCGAGGACCGACGTGTCGCTAAGCTTGCCCTCAAAACTCAGAAACCAGTGTTTCTTGTTATAAACAAATGGGACAAAAATCGTAAAGTCACGGCCAAAGACTATGCAAAACTTGGCATTAGAACAACGCATATTACATCAACCACTCAAAATACTGGCATAGAAGCTTTGCTGGATGGCCTAGTTGAGGCGATTCCACACAGAGAGTCCACCGCTAAGGAAAATGAAATAAACATCGCACTGCTGGGACGACCTAACGTTGGAAAATCTCTGTTATTTAATTCGCTAGCTAAAAAACAGCAAGCTGTAGTATCCGATAGAGCAGGGACCACTCGTGATGTTAACCGAGTTACTGTGCGTTTTCAAGGACACGATATTAATCTTATGGACACCGCTGGTATCCGCAAAAACGGTAAAATTGAGCGCGGAATAGAACTATTTAGTGTTATCCGTTCAATAGCTGCAATTGAACAGTCTGATATATGTCTTTTACTTATTGACGTAAACGAAGTTGGCACCGCTCTAGACCAGAAAATTGCTGGAATGATAAAAGAAGCTAACAGGGGACTTGTTCTGGTTATCAGTAAATGGGACACTGCTGAAAAAGACGCCTTTACCAGAGACGAATTAGCTCCAAAAATTAAGCATATATTTGATTTTGTGCCTTGGGCACCACTTATTTTTACGAGCTCTGTCAGCGGACAAAACGTCACTAAATTATTTGAACTGGCACTGACTATTCACGAACAGCAAAAAACACAAATCAAAACAGCCGCACTTAACCGTTGGCTAAAAGGCGTGATCGACAGCCATCCGCCAGCCGGACTCAAGAATAAACGACCAAAACTACATTACATCATGCAAGAATCAGACAATCCAACAAACTTTAAAGTGTTTGGAAGCGACACCAAGTTTCTTCATTGGTCATACAAACGACACATGGAACGCCGATTTCGAGAAGAATTTGGCTTTGCGGGTGCATCTATCCGCTTTTGGTTTTTTGACAGACGAGATCCAAAACGATCAGACCGTAAACTGCTTCAATCAGATATAGCCGAAGACGTTGAAACTGCCTAAGCATAGGTCGCTAACCCAGTACCCGTAAAAAGCGAAGTACTTCATGCAGGCTGTTTCAAAATATTAAATCGTAAAGTCGAGCCTTTAATTCATAGGCGAATAAGCTTTCTTACGACCGTTTCAAGCAACTAGAGTAGCGGTTCAGTTCATTATAGTTGGTATGGGACGGCAGATTTTATAAGCTGATAGAACTGATCAAGCGGCTGTGATTCATAAATTTCTGAGCAATTTACAGCGTATACATCAGCAAGAGTGACGTAGTAAGTCCGTCCATCGCTAAGCTCAATGCTAAACTCTGGCTCTTTTTCAAACAGTCCTGAGTCTTGTGAAAGTGTCACGACTCGGTGACAGGAAAAGTAATTACTTATTCCGTCAGGAATACTGGTCTCAGGAGTCTGAGAGTACACACTATTTCGTTGGATCATAGACGTAGTAAGTACTATTTCGTGACTTCCTGTCGACGTTTCTGAATCTTTATAAAAATCGTAACGGAGATCGGAAAGATTATCATTATAATCAAATGCAATATCAATTTCAGGAATAATAAACTTACGTTCTTGCGCGGAGATTACCGGAATCTTGGTAGCAGAAGTAATTCCCTCCAATATAAGCTGCTTGAATTCAGCCGAGTTTGCATCACCAAATCCCGTGTCTCTAAATCTAATGTAACCAGAGTATGAAAGATAAATCACCGCTACTGTAAGTAACAAAAGCCAAAGTAGTGCAACGTGCAATAGCGAAAACTTTCCAATCTGCTTTGTTTTTTTCGTTTTCATAAAAGAATTTCCTTATATTAAGTAAATATGCTCATGGTATACCATGAACCGAAGACAACTCCTACTACTTTAACTGATTTAATAGCCTACTTTTCAGGCGTCTAATTAATGGTTTGCGATTTTGGCCCTTGAATCACTGATAGATCTGACACTTAACCTACAAATTTTCAAATTAAGAGACTTCTTCGGATGAAGACAAAGAAGAAAAATAACGATTATCCACCAATAAGTGCATTCCAACTGCAGCGGACAAGACTGCCGCACTAGCGAGTGCTATTTGACCATTTATTTGTAGCTGATCTTGTCTATATTGAGCATCATTCATTAACGTAACTGATTCCATAATATTGGTAGGTTCTGCGTCATCTTCTTGAGGCAACGAAAGTACGTTATAAGTACAGATTCCTGCCAATGCTGCCCCGGTTAAGAACAAGCTGCCGGCAGCAACGCGTCCCAGCAACATCCTGGTCCTAGCCGATCCACCCAGTTCATCTTTCAATGAAATAGTCTGCTTCTCTAATGCGGTCATATGAGTTATAGATTACCCATAAAACCAAAATCACCAAACAAAAAAATTTAGTTGACAATTTTCTTATAATGTACTACTATAAGTTTATGGAGTTCGCAAGAACTCTGGCAGGCAAGGACATACAGTGTTCCTACCAGCTACCGAAACAGTTCTAACCATAAGCCAGAAGCGGCCATATTTGGAAACAAACAGGCGCCTCCGCGAAGGGATAAGTTAGATCGCACTAAGGCGGACAACTAATCACTTACGCATTAAGGAGGCGTTTTTGAAATGGAAAGAATAGTAGACGGAATATCGAGACATCGATTTTTAGCAGGATACATTGTCGGCATAGTCGTAGTCACTGGGAGTAGAGTGCTCTACAGCACCCAAGCCCCAGACGACGCATACATCTATGATCCAATTCAGGCTCAGAAAGACAACCAGCAAATAGAAGAGCAGTTAGCAGAATCGTTCGATATAGATGGACTCATTCTCAACGGAGAATCGTTCACCTTCCATACGAATTCTGACGACAAACTAGAAGTCTGCAGAGGAAACTATAAAGATATAGAAGGTGTTGCCAGTATTGCCGGACCACTAACTTGTAGCAGAGAAGTTAACACAGTGGACAACTAACAACATTAGCACCCAACAATTGGGTGCTTTTTGTTTATTCATCGTTAAGCTACACTACTGCTATGGCATTATTTCAGAAGAATCCTTATAGCAGTGACATGGGCAAGCAACTCTACAGTTTTGGGCACAATAAATCACTTCTAATAGTTGGCCTTGGTAATGTCGGTAAAAAATACGAAAAAACCCGCCATAATCTAGGATTTCTGTGCGTTGATCATTTTGCAGTTGCGAATAATTTTCCTGACTGGATAGAAAAAAAGGATACAAACTGCCTTTTTACCAAGAAAATTCTAGGCGAAACAGATGTAATGCTAATGAAACCGACAACAATGATGAACCTTAGCGGGGAAGCCGTGCAGCAACTAGCCCATTTCTATAAAATACCGACAGAAAGTGTGATTGCCGTACATGATGAACTGGATATCCCATTCGGACAAATCCGAACCAGGACAGGTGGTGGTCCAGCCGGCCATAACGGAATAAAAAGCCTGATATCACACAATGGTAAAGAATTTGGACGCATTCGCATTGGAATAGAGAGCGATGATCGCCCAGAGCAGATGGAAAGCGCTGACTACGTTTTAGCAAACCTTACAAAACGGGAACAAGAACAGCTTGGAGGCCTTAAAAAAGAAGTATCAAGTATTCTAACAGAGACAATTTTCAGCGGTCAGCTTAACGCAGAGACGCGCAGTTTTCTAATCTAAATCACTGATTGCGTCAACGTATAGCTGAGCCTTATCGGCAAGTCCGACACATGGCTCAATGCCAAACACTTGGTCTTCCATGTCAGCCAAAATACCGAGTCTTCCAAGTTTATCAGCATCAAATATGGCTTTTTGTTCTAATACATTCTCTTTGGTCAAGTAAGTATCATCTTCAATAAATTCATTTGTCATTTGCTCGCAGTTCAGTCGTGAATTTGCTATGGCACGCAACACTTCTGCAGGACTCATAGGCAGCGGGATATCTCCGCGTCCAAGTGCGTCGTTTTCAAGAGTCCCAGCAACCCATTTTCCTGATGCGTCAAGTTTCACGTAAGTCTAACCGTGTGTATAAACCATCTAAGCTTGGAGCAAGGTACAGGCTTGACGCATTTTCGTCACGCGTAAAACTTGTATCGTTCATTAGCTGTACGATAGCCGCTCTTGTGCCTGTAAAAAATAAGGGTCTTTCGTCTTGTATCTTCTGCGGATTAAAATTTCTTGTAAATTGTAAATACGTCGGGTCAACTATTGTGTCGTCCATTCGAATTTCAGATTCATTGGCGCCAAACGAAACAAACATGTGTTGCATTCCGCGACTGTGGGATTCTAGCTTCAACCCAGTTAAACCAATAGTCTTAGACAGGTATTCGTGTGCTGAACGACTAGTATTCGCGCACCACGGCCCCATAGAAATACGCCTATACTCGTAATCAAAATCATGGTCATCAGGGAAAGTGCGCAGAAAACTACTTAATACCGGTCCATAAACAGCTTCTTCGAATTCAGAAGTATCTATAGTTGCGTCACCTAGCTCGAAAGATGGGTGCCTCATGACAACGCACTCCTGTAATTATTACTAGTAAGCCATAAAAGCATACTCATGTTATTCTACCTCACTTTGCTGGTCGAATTCATCGTGAAAGTCGTGAAATGAGACCTTTTCAAGATCATGATATTCGCGAGCGAACGCTATCGTGGAGACCATAAACTCCAAAAGTGACACTTGATTAGTAAAGCATTCATACAACCGAGCATCTTTAGGGTAATAATATGCGTCTAACTC
The DNA here is from genome assembly GCA_038316995.1 of Saccharimonadales bacterium (SeqCode). GTDB lineage: Bacteria > Patescibacteriota > Saccharimonadia > Saccharimonadales > JAXHNE01 > JAXHNE01. The sequence goes on from JBBQAZ010000011.1 coordinate 8,973, forward strand.
AGAAAGATGATCTTTTAATTTACGAGCATTGTAAATCGCACTGTCGGTTAACTCGGTATCGCTTATATCTATAATTAATGGCACCGGGGCATTACCCAAAGCTAATGATTCATCTGGAGTGGTAGTAAACTGTCTTTTATCAATGTTATATTCCATAAATAGCACTCATTTTAGTTTAAAAATGAACGAACCTCCAGAGGGGGTGGGCACCGCTGGAGGCTCGATCTACAGAGAGCTCTATTCTCGCAAAAGCATAGACCTCTCTGGTATGAGCAGCCAAGGCTGCCCGTTCCACCCTTCAACCCACACCGGACAAAGCGTGTACACATACATATTGATGGTCACGCATTCGACTACTGCCGAAATACTGGATATTTGTCGTTGAATTGGTTGTAGAAGCAAGCTCCTACGGTTAAAGGGGTTAGTTTGTTTTAGAACGGTCAACACCCTAAGAAGAGTATTGATTAGAGAAAGCGGAGGGTAACAACTTAGTCGCACGCTCTAAAACAACCTAACAAAATCCAATAAATTGGATGTTAGAATTGGGGGTATAAGGTACGTAAAACGCCTTACTGACGCTTACAAGTTGCAATAATAACAAATTTATGACGTTATGTCAATACTAAAGAACATTTTTCTATGAAAAGCAAGACGGTTACGCTTGAAGGCAAACAAATCCCAGAATGTCTTCGTAGCATCCCATCACCACCAAAGAAGCTCTACATTAGGGGCGACCTTGAATCTATCTTGGATAGACCACTCCTAGCCGTGGTCGGTAGTCGCAAAGTGTCGCACTATGGCAGGGAAATAACGTCACGACTCGTCAGAGAAGTTGCCGGGAAGGGCGTTGGAATAGTGAGTGGGCTTGCGCTCGGGGTAGATGGGCTTGCGCACACCGCCGCATTAGAAATGAACGCGCCAACAATCGCGGTGCTGCCAAGTGGACCAGATGAAATCTACCCACGTTCGCATTTTCATATTGGAAAACAAATCCTAGAGCAGGGCGGGGCATTTCTTAGCGAATATCCGGATGGGACACCGCCTCTATTACACCACTTCACAGAACGCAATCGATTAGTTTCAGGACTCGCCGACGCTGTTCTGATAACTGAAGCCGCTGCCAAAAGCGGCACCATGCACACTGCAAATTTTGCATTAGAGCAGGGAAAGACGGTACTGGCAGTGCCAGGAAACATAACAAGCGAACTAAGCACTGGCACGAACAATCTTATCAAGTCCGGAGCAATCGCTGTCACAAACGCAGAAGATATCCTTCTTGCACTAGGAATCGACAGCAACAGAAAACAAACCGAGTTATTTGGTGACACACCGGAGGAGACCTTGCTCCTGCAACTACTGCAAAGCGGGACATCCGATATCCACGAACTTCAAAAAGCCAGCAAATTAACAGCCAGCACATTTAATCAAACGTTAACTATGCTAGAAATTAACGGCAAGATCAGAAGTCACGGCGGTGGCCATTGGACGCTAAGGTAAACTAAGGCTATGGGATTTTTTGATTTTCTATTTCCGCCAAGCAAAAGCCGCCAAAACTGCAAAAAAAAGCGACGCTTTACTAGTAATGCAGACGCACAAGCGGCACTTAAGCGCATAAACCCCACCAAAGCCAATAACAAGCCCATACGAGCGTATAAATGCCTCGATTGCAACGGTTACCACCTGACGAGCAAAAGGCAATAGTTGGTAGTTGGTAGTTGGTAGTTGGTAGTTGGACCGAGCTTATCAGGTTCGTGTGCCTCTGATACCTTTAGATTAGTTGAGTCTATCTTTCTGCTATAAAGAACTGTTAAACTTGCAATTTACCCAAAATCTAAGTACTGTTGCTTGCTGTATACATATAAATAGGTAAACTTAAGCACATATATGGCAAAAAATTTAGTAATTGTAGAGTCACCAGCAAAAGCAAAAACCATAGAGAAGTATCTAGGGAAAGACTACTCCGTAAAGAGTAGCTTTGGTCATGTTCGTGATTTGCCAAAAAAAGGTCTGAATATTGATATAGATAAGAAATTTGAACCGACCTACGCTGTTAGTGCCGACAAAAAGAAGGTAATAGCAGAACTCAAAAAAGCAGCAGCCGGAGCAACAGTCTGGCTCGCAAGTGATGAAGACCGAGAAGGAGAAGCAATAGCCTGGCACCTCTGTGAAGCGCTTAAATTAGATCCCAAAGAAACGAAGCGAATTGTGTTTCATGAAATTACCAAGCCTGCGATTGAACACGCCGTGGCAAATCCGCGCACCGTAGACATGAATTTAGTAAACGCCCAGCAAGCACGGCGCCTGCTTGATCGCCTTGTAGGATACGAACTAAGCCCAGTGCTCTGGAAAAAGGTCCGCCCGGGAACCAGTGCAGGTCGGGTACAATCCGTTGCGGTCCGTATTATCGTAGAGCGTGAGCGTGAAATAAAAGGTTTTGAACCAGTTTCTAGCTTTAAAGTTACTGCTCAGTTTGACGCAAAAGGCGCAGATCTGCCCGCAGAACTCCCTGATAAGCTAAATGGTTCGGCAGACGCAAAAGCATTACTTGAGGCCTGCAAAACAGCAGATTTTAAGGTGAAGTCGATAACCAAAAAGCCCGGGAAACGCAATCCAGGCGCACCATTTACCACTAGTACACTACAGCAAGAAGCAGCCCGTAAACTCGGTTTTAGCGTAAAACAAACCATGACTCTTGCTCAGAGACTATATGAAAGTGGTTTTATTACCTATATGCGTACAGATAGCACTACGCTTTCTGGGCAGGCAATCAAATCTGCAGAAACTTATATAAAGCAGAATTACGGCGATAATTACCACCAGGTAAGGCAGTATAAAACCAAGAATAGTAACGCACAAGAAGCTCACGAAGCCATTCGTCCAACAGAATTTACTCGTGAGACTGCCGGCCAAGACCCTAGCCAAGAGAAGTTATATACGCTTATTTGGAAAAGGGCACTTGCCAGCCAGATGGCAGAAGCCCAGTTTGACCGTACTGAAATTGGCGTGTCTATTAGTACTCGTAGCGAAATAATGCTGGCAAAGGGCGAAATCCTTAAATTTGATGGATTCTTTAAGGTCTACGGCGGCACTAAAGACGACGTGCTACTTCCAGAGCTCAACGAGGGCGACGAACTATCTCTGAACGAAATGAACGCCCACGAATCATTTAGTAAGCCGCCAGCGCGCTACAGTGAGGCTAGCCTGGTCCGCAAACTCGAAGAACTTGGTATTGGCCGACCAAGCACCTATGCCCCGACAATCTCTACGGTCCAAGCCCGTGGCTACGTCGAAAAAGTGGATGTTGAAGGTGCAGAACGTAGTGCTCAAGACTTGACTTTAAAAGCCGGTGTAATCACAGAAGAAACCGCCACAGAAAACTACGGCGCAGACAAGAATAAACTAGTTCCAACATCGCTAGCCAACGTTACAACTGACTTCTTAGTAAAACACTTTGCTACAGTCCTTGATTATGACTTTACCGCTACCGTAGAAGACGCTTTTGACAAAATTGCCGACGGCGACCAAAAATGGCAAGATATGCTGGCGGATTTTTACAAGAACTTTCACCCACTAATCGATAGCTCAGCCGACGTAAGCCGCGAAGAGACTTCTCAGGCAAGACGACTAGGCGACGATCCAAAAGACGGCAGGCCAATTATAGCCCGTTACGGTCGATATGGCCCAATGTTACAGCGCGGAGAAACAGAATCAGAAGACAAGCCAGACTTTGCCCCTATGCCAGAAGGCGTAGACCTAGAAGACGTTACATTTGAGCAAGCTATGGAAATGTTTAAACTACCTAGAAATGTTGGTACAACAGAAGACGGCCAAGATATGATGGCTAACATTGGTCGTTTTGGCCCATACATTAAAGTTGGCGCATTATTTGTATCTATAAAACCCCACGATCCAATGAAAATTACAGAAGCAGAAGCCCGAGAATATTACGCTGAAAAACTTGTTAAAGAAAAGGAAAAGAACATTGCCGAGTTCCCGAGTGGAATCAAAGTCTTAAACGGGCAATATGGACCATACGTCACGGACGGCAAAAAGAACGTAAAAATCAAAAAAGACCAAGACCCCAAGAAAATTACAGAAGCCGAAGCCAAAGAAATGATAAAGAATGCCCCGACCAAAAAGAAAAGAAAAATAGTCCGCCGCAAGAAGTAACTCGCTTTAAATCTACAATGCTATGTAGCTTATATGTAATTGTAATCTCTATTTATCCACAACTTGCTCTCTAGGCAAGTTGTTACGTAGTGATATTGGCAGTCTAGTTCTCTGCACATATGTCTAATTTGTGCTAAAATAAGACAAGTGGGAAACACACCTTGACTTAATAGGTCGTATGTTATACAATTATACAAATATCGAACAGATAGGAAGAATTTATGGCTGACGCAAACGAGACTTTGCACACCAAAGTAATTATCAATGACATCCTCGGAACAATCGACCGCGACAGAGAGCGAGAGATAATTTCACGCCGTTTTGGTTTATTTGACCGTAAAGAGACTTTGGAGCAAATTGGCGAACTACTCGGCATTACCCGTGAGCGTGTTCGTCAACTCGAAAAAGCGATTATTGCACGACTAAAAGCTCAGTCAAGCGGGGAAGAGCTACCTCACGTCCAAGAGGTTCAACAGCGTATTATTAAAGAACTCCAAGGTCTTGGTAATGTGGCGCGTGTTAGTGCGCTTACAGATAGAATTTCTGATGAAAAAACAAAGATAGGGCAGTCAAGAATCGCATTCCTAGCACAACTATGCCCACGACTTAGCTATGTAGAAGAAAACGATCATTATCACCACTCAGTTGCAATTAAAGAAGTCCACGATGAAAAAACTGTAAGAGAGCTAGTAAATAAAGTAATTGACTCCGTAAAAGCTATTGGCGAGCCAGCAGAAATCAAGCGGGTCGCTGCAGCAGCTGGTCATGAAGACCATAGCCACACCGCAGCTTTAGCAAGTGTCAGCAAAAAACTAGCAACGCTAAACAACCGTTGGGGACTTATGAAATGGCCAATGGTTAACCCAAAGAACATCCGTGACAAAATCTATGTGATTCTGCATGAAGCTGGCAAACACATGCACTTCAACGAAATAGCAGAAGCTATAAAAGATAGTGAATTTAAGCGTAAAGATGTTACAACCCAAGCAATCCACAACGAACTTATAAAAGACAAGCGCTTTGTACTTATCGGTCGTGGTATCTACGCTCTAAAAGAATGGGGCTTTAAGCGCGGAACTGTTGCAGACGTTATTGCAGATGTGCTTAAAAAAGCAGCAGAACCTATGCACCGTGACGATATCGTCCGCGAAGTACTAAAAAGCCGCAAAGTAAAAGAAACTACTATTCTCTTGAACCTACAAGGCAAAGCTCAGTTCCAACGCACCGCAAAAGCCACCTACGCCCTCGCCGAATAGGGTTACGATGGAATCCTGGCTAGAACACTCAACACAATCTGATACTGAACCAACTCTTCTGATACCTAACGTTGACGAAATACTGCATAATCTCGATCCACTCCCTGAAGGCACAATCAACATTACAAACACGCTTGCCTGGTCATGGCGAGCTGAACAGTTTGCGCGTACTACTGAGTATCCAGGTTATGCTTCTCGAGCTGCCCAAACACTAATCACGCTTCCATGGAACGACAAATACGCAACAGACAAGTATATAAAAAAAATTGTTGAACGAGACGTAGATTTAGGGAACGATTTCATAGGAATATCTTTTCTTAAAGTTGAAAAAGTACGTCCAGAGGAATACTTCAAAGACGCAAACTTTAAAGCATCCAAAAACCCAGATACACATAAAGGTCAAAAGCCATCTTTTTCTATAGATGTTGAAAAACCACAAAAATTTCTAGAATTATTTGCACAGTCAATTCTTGACAACAGTCAGCTTAGCCGATTCAGCACAACTTCGAATGAAACACACTCATACTATGAGCCCTACGACAGCGATACTCTTCAGAATCGTCTAGAAGGTGCAAGAAAGCACATTATCGGACTTAATGCATTACTCGTAGGGGTCATTAATGGCAAAATAAACGCAATTGAACCACCACACCTAGCTTCAAATTCTAGAAAATCGAACCTACATGTTCACCAAGACGGCTCATTGCAGCTAAAAACGCCAACTCATCACAAACCATCACTAAACTCTGCAATTGAACGACTGAGTCAAGGCGATGACACTATAGCAAGAGTATATGCTGCCGAAATGATGAAGGGAAATGTTGCTGAGGTGAACGCGAGAAGAACGGCATTCTTAGGAATCCAGAAGGCAATTGAATACATCGACTGGTAGCGCAGCCCTTTCTAGCCAAATAAAAAACAAAAGCTTCGCCTCATAACGAACATTTTGCGAACATTCTCTTTATATAATGTTAGTTTCTATGTAACGATGGTAAATCTCTCAGATCTACATAATGAGGCGATCAACGGCGAAAGTGGGTGGTTAAATAAAATACAAACGTGAAAGTAAAAAGTAGAGAGCAAGATGGAAAAACAAACGCAAAAACACGCGAGCAGAGCACTACCCCGGGCCATACACAATACGTCGCACAATGAATATTTTGCGACTAGTGTGTAAGTAATAAAGATGACTATGGGGTCATCCCTAACGGGGGACATTATATAGTTTACTCTATACGTACGTGTTATTTATCGATAACGTAACCGCTACCTACTATATTCATTGACTGATTATAGGCTTATGATGCTGAGTGTATAGTTATCCACAACAACTTGTGAAAACATTTGCTTTTTCTTGTGTTCTATTTAATAAGTTTGCATTTCCCCACTTTTGTATTTTTGTATAGTTTTTTGACAATCCTCCACTTTTGTATTTTTGTATAGTTTTTTTAAATATTGTGCCTGTGCATGCATCGTGAACATATTGCGAACAGCTAGGGAACAAGTGGGGTGGAGAGGTCTAAATTGGCTCAAACGTTTCGTATACATTTGCTCGCTCAGATTCAACCACAATGCCTATCAACCGCCACACAAAATTTTATAAAAATAATTGTAATCTTACAAAATGGACGTATTGCACAATTTTAGATAAAACCCTTCCCTGTCTAGAGTCTCTTATCTAATATCATCTTTACTGCACATATATTGTTTGAATTAAGTACTAAAATTACTTGTAAAATGCTTTTCCTTCAACTCGAACGTCAATATACTCAGCTGGAACCTTTCCCTGCTTCGCTAAGAGTTCCTGAAGCGCTACGTTGGCGCCATATTGTTCACTTGCAGGCCGTGTAACAACATACTTTACAAAATAATTACTATCCTGTTCGTAGATATGAAATTCGTTTGGCTTGTTACCTGGTAACACCAGCTTGGTGATTGTTTTATTTGTTGACACATATTGATGTTCTATTTGAAGCGCAAATTTTAGCGTCTCAGAAGTCATTACCTGCCTTCCTTGCTCCACTTCTAGCCCTGATTGGTCTTCTGCACGTCTGAGTGTCGAGAGATCTGATTGTACTGATTCATTGAGCTCACTCAAACGAGCTACAGCAACACCGTCCTGATCTATAACGTATGTGACGCCATTTACCAATAAGAGTAGCTTTGCTTCCTTTGCCTGTATGTCAATGAGCGGTTTATGCCCGGTTAGTGGAATCGTGACAGTTGCTGTGGCGATTTCCGGAAATCGCTTTTTAAGTTGTTCTGAAAACTTAACGCTGTTAAAAGTTAATTTTGTACGAGAAAAAACGGATTCATTGAGTAAGTCACGTGCACCTGATTCGTACTCTTCCGTTTGACGCAATAATACCACCTGACTGCCTTCATGCTCTACGAACCGTATATTCGGCGATGTGTTTAGCCAAAATAAGTACAAGAACGACCCAAGAATTACAGCAATTACGGTTAACGTTAAAATTTTCTCAAATCTTTGACCTATGGTTTCCGCAGAATGCTTTTTATTTGGTGTGCCCCTATTTTCTCTGCGCTCTCGGTCACTTCGGACGGCTCGATATTGGTACGGAGCTGGTCGCTGAATAGAATTTACAGTACGTTTTTGTTCTTCTGGTTTTGTTTTTTTAAATTTCATGATTAAGTTAACTTTTATTGGCCATTGATAATACGAGTTGCGCTAAATGTTTAGCCGCGTCAGGTTTTGTGCTTTCATTTAATTTGACTCCAAGCTTATTACGCCGCTTATCATCATTAATTAACATATTAAGCGTATCTAATAGTACTCCAGGATCCTCTACGACTGTAGTTTCATCTAGTTCTTCAATTGCACCTGCAATTGATAATTGTTTTGCGTTTTCTAATTGGTGTCCACCAGTCAAAAATGGGCTTGGAATAACTACAATTGCCTTGCCGAGCAGACCAAATTCGGTCATGCTATTGGCACCAGCACGAGTAACAATAATATCTGCAGCTGTTGCAACCACAGAAAAGTTATCAAAAAATTCTGAAATTATGAGCCTTGAATTATTAACATCTCCGTAGAGCGACGCACTTTGCTTTCCAGTATGATGTATAAGATATACATTTTCATCAGCCAATAATTCTTTAGCAATAGTTGCTATAACAGTATTTATGCGAGCCGAACCTTGACTACCGCCAGTAACAAACAACACTTTTGCAGCCACAGGTATACCAAGTTCTTCACGGGCTTTTGAAACAAGCTCGTCTGTAGCTAAAACAAATTCTTTCGACACCGGGACTCCAACGTATTCTGTTTTATCACTTGGATACGAGTAGAGTTCCTTAGGAAGACCGGTTGCATGAATTTCTGCCCACCTACCAATTATTCTGTTCGCAAGGCCTGGTACGGCGTCAGAATCATGAGTTAGAAACTTTACTCCTTTTATGTGAGCCGCAATACCAACCGGCACAGAAACAAATCCACCTTTAGCAAAAAGTGCGTCGGGTTTTAGTTTGCCAATAATACTCCACGACTGAATAATGCCAGCGAAAGTTCTAAAAACATCCTTAACGTTTAAAATATTGGTTTTTACATCTAGAAATTTTCTTAACAATGAATCATCGTGATATCGGCGAAGCTTTCCGGCAGGCACGTAATGTATGCTAGAAAATAGCTTGCTTTCTTCTACTAGCCGAGCGAATTTGCCGCCATTTTCTCCTATGTAACTTAGTTTACATTCAGGGCACTGTTTCTTTATCTCAGCTGCGACGGCTAACAGGGGAACTATGTGCCCCCCGCTGCCCCCGCCCGTAAGCAGTATGTGCATAAGGCGAAGTCCTTTCCGAAGAAGATTCTTGAACAGTGAACGAACTATAACGGGAAATCTGAAAGACTAGACCAAGCGCAGCGCAAACAAACAAAATACTCGTTCCGCCATAGCTTACGAACGGAAGCGTTATTCCTTTAAGCGGCAACATCCCGACCATTGCTCCAATATTTACAATTGTCTGAAACCCAAGCCAAGCTAATACTCCAGTCACTATTAATCGCGACTGTTCATCGGGTGCTCTCTCTAAAGTGTGTTTCAAACGAGCAAACATTGCGATAAATAGACCTATTAATACGGTCGTACCGATAAACCCAAACATCTCACCATATACGGCAAAGATTGAGTCATTGGCTGCTTCTGGCGTGTATCCGTAACCTGCTACGGATTCGTCAAACCCTTTTCCGGTAAGACCGCCGGAACCTATTGCTATCAAGGCTTGGCACGCTTGATACCCAGCGTCTTGGCAGTCGCGTTCTGGATTCAAAAAAGTCGCGAATCGCTCTTTTCGGTAGCTACTAGAAGAAACTGCTAGTAGCGTTGCGATACCAATCACGCCAACAAACAATAATACCCGTTTCATGGGTAGCCCTGCAACGAAAGCCATCGATCCAACCATCGCAGCAATTACTCCAGCTGAACCAAGGTCACTTTGTAGCACAGCAACAACGAATCCTATGAATCCAAGAAGAATAACTAATGGTTTAAACGTCTCTTCTTTGCTGTCCATTGTTCCTTGCTGCATGCGTTTAGCAAAAAAGAAAGAAAAGCCAATTAGTGTTGCAAACTTTAATACCTCGACCGCTTGCAAAGAAAATCCGCCCAAACGAACCCATCGATGCGCTGGATATTCTGGAGTCACCGGAAGAAGTAATGCTATGCAAGTTGCTATAATTGCAGCAATTATTAAAGGTTTGGTGAGCTGTTTCCACATGGAACGTTTCATACGTGATGCAATCAGAAACGCAACAATTCCACCAACAATCGCAATCAGTTGTTTGCTTACAAAGTAATTTTGGCTTACATTGCGCTGAATACTAAGTCCTGGGCTAATTGCAAAGACTACAATTACTCCGATGACCATAAGACTTGATGCTAGTAATACTAATATGTAATCAGGTCGGTGCCGCCGGCCTTCGTGTGTCGTAGTGGCTTGCTGGCGGCCAGCACGTCTCATAGACTATTTCCAAGTAGGTAAACAATAAGACCCGTAACACCAGCAACTTGGCCGAGAATCCAAAAACGCATGGTTATTTTTGTTTCTGGCCATCCGCTTGCTTCAAAATGGTGATGAATTGGTGATGACTTAAACACCTTTTTGCCATTTCTTAGTTTTTTAGATGTTCTATTAATAATGACTGATCCGGTTTCCGCTACATAGACTGCTCCAATTATTGGTAGGATAAAAATCGTGTCGGTTTGAACTGCAATTATTCCAAGTGCCGTACCAAGCGCAAACGAGCCTACGTCTCCCATGAAAAAGCGTGCAGGATAAACATTAAACCAGGTGTAGCTAAGGAGTGCCCCAACAATTGAAAGGCACAGTCCTGCGAGCGCAAACTTCTCCTGCGAAATGCATATTAGTGCATACGCAGTAAACGAAGAAACTAAAAGTCCGCCAGCTAAACCATCCAGTCCATCGGTTATATTAACGGCATTCGCGGTTGCTATAACCACTATAAAGAAGATAGCTATCATAAGTATACCTACTTCAACAGCCCCAAACCACGGCACATGCAGAGTCGTAACGTCTAGCTTGAAGTACAACCACCAACCTCCTGTCAAAGCAACAATACTGTGAAGAATAAATTTAATCTTAGATCGCATGCCCGCAACTCCACCCTTTTTACCGCGGATATTCATCCAGTCATCTATTAGTCCAATGGCGCCAGAGCCAAGCATTCCTGCAAGCGGTAACCATGTTTCGCTTCTTTCCAAATTAGTCAAAATTGTAACGACAGTAACCGAAATAATAAAAATAAGCCCTGCCATTGTAGGCACTTTTCTCAGATGTTTTTTGGCATGGAGTTTGTTGTATACCGTTGCTACTCCACCAGACCATGATTCACTTCTTTGTTGTTTCCACCACTTATATTTATAGGCAATCGTAGTGTAAAGCGGCGTAATGAGCATGCTCAAACAGAATGTCAAAAAAGAAAGTAGTAGCATGCGTATCATTGTGTTTGATTCAATTGTGAGTGTTAGAAAATCGGTCATCATATCTCCTTTTATTATACGCTATCATTGCGTCTTCGGTGCTACTCCATAGCTGTCAATTAACATGTTCGCAATCCCTACAAACACTGGTCCAGCAGCCTTCGATCCAGCATATCCAACGACTTCTGGAGTATCTATGCGAACCACAACCATGTATTGAGGCTTGTCTCCCCCAATAAATCCAGCAAACATTCCGTTATCACGATCGTCATAGTATCCACCTTCTGGACGTGGAACCTGTGCTGTTCCAGTCTTGCTGCCAATGTTATAGCCGTCCCGCAGTTCAGGCATGCCGTAAACACGATGATTGCTGCGAAATACGTAGCCCATGAGTTCGGCAATCGTCTCCCCTACTTCGGGTTTTACAGTATCGGCCCTGGTTATCTCTGGTTTTACGTAGTCTTTATCTCCGTTACTGTTTTCATAATATTCTACTAATTGCGGTCGAAAATATGTTCCACCATTCAAAACACTCACATATGCAGCTGCCATTTGCAGTGGAGTAGCTGTCATTCCCTGTCCGAATGCAGTGTTTGCATACTGAATATTAAGTCCAAAACCTTCGTTAGGGCTAGGTATAGAACCGGAACCTTCGAATCCTTGATCGATACCGGTTTTTTTGCCAAATTGATAGTGGTTTGTCATGTAATCATGCCATCGTTCCCTGGCCTGCTGATTAATTTCTCCGCCACCCATTTGCATAAGCAGCCAGGTTGCACCAGTGTTTAGAGAAAGTTGCAAAATATCATCGAGTCTTTTTACTCCAGCACTTCCAGACTCAGACACGTTGGTAATGGTCGCCTCATCAATAACGTATCGATATGGATCATAATAAGTTGAATTTCGGCTCACCGCTCCTTGGTCAAGTGCGGCGGCGGCGGTAAGTGGCTTCATAATCGAGCCCACTTCAAGCGGCGCACTAACCACTCGGTTTTCGAACACGCCTACATTTTCAGCGGTAATTTCGTTAAAATTTGCAGGATCGTATGTTGGGTAGTTCGCCATCGCTTTAATTTTGCCAGTTGCTATTTCTATAATAACCGCTCCACCCGACGGCGCCTTAGTGTTTTCAACCCCTTTCTTCACCAACTCTTCAAGTTGTTGTTGCATGCCAATATCTATTGTTAGTACGGTTTTCTGACCAGATTTTGCACCTATTAGTGTATTGTCTTTATTTGCAGCTAATGGAACGCCCTGTGCATCGGTAATAGCCTTAACTAGTCCAGGTTCACCCTTTAATCGCTCCTGGAGTGCTTCTTCGATACCATACCGCCCTTCGCCTTCATCATTTACGAATCCAAGCAGCTGCGCAGCAAGTGTGCCTTGAGGATAGGTCCGATACACGGCTTCTCGGGCACCAACACCTTTAAGCTCAAGCCCACGAATTTTATCTTTAATATCCTCAGATTGTTTCTTAGCAAGTATTGAATAGCGACTATCTCTTTCCAGAAGCTCTTTATAATCATCTACGTTACCTCCAAGCACGCCAGCAATTTTGACAGCCGCCTCATCAGTGTTTTTTATATATTTTGGATCAGCAAATATCGTAAACTTCACTTCGTTTAATACTATTGGCACTACTGCGTCGCCATTCTTTGCTGCAATTACACCACGTTCTGCAGGAATTTCGTATTCTTTTAACTGCTTTACTAGAGCGGATTTTGAGTATTGATCATGTTTAATAACTTGCAAGTAAAATAAACGAATTATAAAAATGCCAAAAATCAACAAAAGCGCGGCGTATCCAATCCGCGCACGTTGCAATGAGTTTAATTTATGCAGTACGTTCATATAGGCGATTTATTAGGGTTATTGCTGAATGGTCTCAGTTGGCGCAACCGTGACAAGATTCTTTGCCACATTACTTTCTTGTACGCGCTGTAGTGACTGTAGGCGAGCAGAGGCAACTTCTAGTTCATCGTGTTCAATCTGCAGTGAAGACTGCTGCGTTTGAAGCTCATTAATCTTATAGCCAAACGCGTTCGTCTTTGTCACCTGAGTAAGATAAATCAAGCCAAGCACGCAGGCTAGTACAATGAGCAGCACTGTATTACTAATTGGCCCAAGTGTACGCTCTTTTGCTCGCTGACTTGTAATGTTTTGGTTTCTGCCACCGTATCGTTGCCGACCGAGAGCAAGTGAGCTCGAGTATGTCATATATTTTTGTTTTTGTGCCTTAGTGCTTCAGTGTTCTAACAAAAGAACACTGAAGCTTTTTTATATTTTGCCTAATGCAGTACGCGGACGCGTACCTTATAGGCGCGGGATGAGCTTTTCACCTGAATTGGCATTAGCTGTTCCCTTTCCTTTTTATTTTCACTGCGCCTCGTAGTTTTGCACTACGCGATCGCGGATTAAAAACTAATTCATTGTCGCCGGCAGTTAATGGCTTTTTGGTAAGAAGTTCGAGTTCAGAATCGAATCTGTTACCAGATAAACTTCCAAAGTACTGCTTTACAATCCTATCTTCCAAACTATGGAAAGATATTACCGCAATCCGACCACCAGGATTTAATAGATCAACCCAGAGTGGCAAAGATCGCTCCAACATACCAAGCTCGTCATTTACTGCGATTCGCAGCGCTTGAAACGTCCTAGTTGCGGGATGTACTTTGCTTTTTCCATGCCAAACTTTGGCAACTAATTGGGCAAGCTCTTTTGTGGTAGAGAGCGGTCGATGGTCAATAATTGCCTGCGCAATTTTAGCCGCTTTTGGTTCTTCTCCGAATTCACGAAGAATTTTCATTAGCTGCTCTTTGCTATACGTATTTACAATCTCTTCTGCCGTTAGGCTTTGTCTATTGTCCATGCGCATATCAAGCGGACCATCCGCAGCTATACTAAAGCCACGGCTTGCATCGTTAAGGTGCGGTGACGATACGCCAATGTCGGCAAGCACTAGATCATACATTTTGCCCTGCTGCCTTAGCTGGGATGCTGCTGATTCAAAATCTAGCTGCAACAGTTCTACTGATTCACCAAATTGTTCCGTTAACACAGCTTGTGCTGCGCCATCACGGTCTACTAAAGTGGCTTTTTCTAAAGCATTGGTCAGTCTTAAAACTTCCTTTGCATGGCCTCCGTACCCGGCTGTAACGTCTAGGTATGAATTGCCCTGCTTTGGCGAAAGAACTGACAGTACTTCGTCTAGAAGAACTGGTATGTGATTTTTGTGTTTGTTTTGGTGCATCTTCTTGCTTTTGTTTTTGTGTTTGTTTTGGTTTAGACAAGCTTATTTTCGCTTATTTATCCCTTGGTTGCAAGGTCACCTAATCGATAGTCAACTTTTTGTTTTTTTGGGTTGTTTTTGTTTTTGTTTGCCAGACTAATGCCTGGCGGTTAAAAGAGTCGTATGAGCGGAAGGTATTTTGTGATTTTAAAAATCATCGAACTTCCTACTACTCTTTTAAAAAGTTTTGAGAGACTTATGTGTGAGGTGGAGTTTTGGGAGGTGTTTTAGTTAAAGGTTCTTAGGTGTTTTGAGTGGTTGCCTACGCACCACTTGTTGACTATCGAATAGCTAACCTCGACCCATGCCCTTTTGCCGCATCATCTTCAACCCCAATCAAATTGGGCTTGCCGTTGCTGCTCTTGGCGATCTGCCGTGTTAAAAGTTCCAGTACTCACTTCACTGTATGTATATACAGCTCGTTCCGTGCTTCACTTTTGCCCCGTCATATCACTCAAGCAAAATGCCATGCGTGATTTAAAGTTTCTAGTTGTTGTTACTATTTCCTAGTTACTAACAACTAATTACTAGTTTGTTATTCGACTTATTTCGAATTGTTAAGGTTCTACTAAACAGTCTCAGCCATGAGGCGCCAGTATTTGCCTACCCTGACAGCAACAACGTCTTTATCGATGTTGGCGTATTCAAGAAGATGCTGCTCTAGGCTCACTCTTCCCTGCTTCACATCAAGTGTTGCCTCGGTCTTACCCATCCGAAACCTTACGTTAAGATCAGCTACTCGCTCGTCAAGGATATCCCCGGCTAACTTTGGCTCAACTAACTCGTCCCAGACCGATTTTGGGTACATATGCAAATAGTTTTGGAAACCCCGCGTTATAACTACTCCACTTTCAAGCTCGTGACGCAACTCGGTCGGTATGGTTAACCGCCGCTTGTCATCAAGCTTTCTCTGAAAATAGTCTAATGTGGCCATTCCTACTGCTTTGTATTAATTTACTAGTGGTTTTTTTTATTTTTGGAACCCCTGGTGAGGAGGGTTCTGTCGTCGGTGGTAACTTCTTTTTGGCTACCCACGATTACCCACTAACATCAGTCTACTACCCACCCTTACCCACATGCAAGTCTTTTTATATATTTCATATCTTAAAATCAGATAGTTATCCACAGATTAAGTTAATTAAAAAAACCACCGCTACATGTGGTGGTTACTAGTCTAAGAATTGCGCTATTAATAAATTGATTGCCTCTTATCCCGGCTGTGATGGATCAACTTCCGCGCCAATTAGTTCGGGACCACCCTCCATTGGAAAATCTTCAACTAAAGTATTAGTTTTTGGCGGAGTGTAGCTATTTCCATACACTACGGATGGATCATTTAGATTTTGCTCCCCTGCTGGTGGCAAACCATCAACTGTGACCGGATTTTCAGACCTTAAATCCTGTTCTGCACTACCAGATATTATGTGTGCTCCGGCAAGTACGAGCGCAGATGCTGCTATACCAGCACCAATGCGCCTACGCATGTTAAAGTGGCGTCCTCTATCACTAGAACGAACAGCAATCTGAAGGTCTTGATCAGTTTCTGCTGTTTTTCTTTGCAACAATGGAACACCTACACCTGCTATAACCGCAGAAGATACACTTTTATTAATATCTCTTTGCATGTCATTGACTTGCGAGTCAGAATAATCGACAAAATCCTGCATTATATCGCTTGGCTTTGTTAGTGGATCATATTGTTCTATGTTTTGTTTTTGTATTTGGTTCATGTCAAACAGTATACCAAGCATTAGCGTTTTTGTCAAGTATGCAGTCTGCTTCGTGCATATCTATCTATTAGGTGGGAAAGTGCGCTCATTGCTACTGCAGGAGCGTAGTCATAAGCTTCTGCAACCCCTTCTCCACTTTCCGCAGTGATATCAAAAAGTTGACCAATGTCTTCTAAGCCTACATGAGAAAACAACACTACCGACGATAGCTGCAAAGCTTTAGCTGCAACACTTAATACCTGTTTGTTCTGAGCGAATCTAACTAATTGTTCTGCTTGATATGGACTCCATACCTCAAAGCCATAAAATTTGTTGCTCACTAGTTTAGCCTTCGAGATCTTTAATACGTTTGGCGAGCCATTTTGCGCTTGGGCGAATTGTTCGCTTCATGGTTTTGCGGTCAACATGAATCAGTCCAAATTGAGGCCACCAGCCATACTTCCACTCAAAGTTATCCAGCAAACTCCAGTGCATGTAGCCGCGCAAATCAACCCCC
>JBBQAZ010000012.1:0-23893 GCA_038316995.1 Saccharimonadales bacterium (SeqCode)
GAAGTCGCTCGACGAGTTTGTGCCAAACCTGGGAGCATGTCACTTCTTAGCGTAAGTGCGCAGTATTATTGGGATGCAAGCCTTGGGACAGAAGTTCCTGCTAAATTTTTTACGCCACCACCAAAGGTAGATTCGCAGACAATTATACTTAAACGCCGTGAAGCACGACTTTTTGGAGATATAGATGAAAAGAAATTCTTTAGAATAGTAAAAGCTGGATTTAGCAATAGGCGCAAAACACTTCTGAATTCCCTTAGCGGTGGATTGCAACTAGGCAAAGATGAAATAAATATTATATTAGAAAAAGCAGAGATTAATCCAACGTGCCGTCCTCAGGAATTATCGCTTACTCAGTGGCATCAGCTCTATAATAGTCTTGATTAAATTATGCATAAGTGGTATAGTGTAGATATCCGCATATTGCGGGGTATTTGATATGGGGCTGACTTTAAGCTCGACGCCATGAACTTTAACAGTTAGATCAGCAGGTCGCTTACTCAGCGTTATAGGGTAAACACAACTAGATGCAAAATCTTTTGTAAACCGCGTTGCAAGCATGTTCACCATGCCTGCATTCGCACCAGCTGTAGCTTAATTGTCTTCAGCCGCTTTAGTTTTGGTATCTGACAGAAACTATAAGCGCTATATTTCAGATTGCTCGATTGCAAGAATCCATAGTAATCGTTAAGTCTTTTGGATAACCTCGTTTACTTTTTTGATTGTTTATATGTAAATGAGTATTTAAGCAATCTAAACCTGTAGGACAGACTAACTGTAATTCTAGCGGACCCGGAGGGCAGTGCTCCGGCAGCTCCACCAAGAAAAGTGCCTTAGCTTTAGCTAGGGCCTTTTTCTTGGTTGAAGTTCGGACACTGCCCGCGAGGGCGAGAACTGCCAGTGGGAGTTTGAGTTTTCCATGCTTGCCCTGCGAGCCCGGCAGCTGCCGGGTTGTCGAGCAGCTAAATAAAGGTTCGTGCTCCGGCAGCTCCACCATTAAAAATAACCAAACTTCTTTTTCGGTTATTTCATTTTAACTTGTTACAATAGTGTAATGATTAAACGTACACTTAGTTTTTTACTTGTTCTTAGTTTTATGTTGGCTATTAGTGCGCCTACTGCCTTTGCTGCAAAGCCTGAACACGCTGGCGGTAGTAAGCCTGGCGGCGGAGGCGGCGATACAGGAGGAACGGTGAGCACCATTGGATACGACATATCTTACCCTCAATGCGGTAGCAAACGGCTACCAAAAGACCATGCATTTGGTATTGTGGGCGTAAACGGCGGCAGAACAACCGATGCTAATAAGTGTCTTAGTGAGCAGCTAAAATGGGCAGCAAGTGCCACAGGTAGCACCGGACAAGACAAGGCGCAACTGTATGTAAACACGGCCAATCCAGGGGAAGTGCTTGAGCAGTATAGTGTTAGTACTTGGCCTATTAATAACATTGATATTCGTGGAAACGATAGCTTGAATAACGAAAACGCACTATTTAAAAACCCGTATGGTGCGTGCGCTACTAACGCAGGTAACTATAGAGGCTACGTTAACGATATGGCGTGTTCGTGGCAGTATGGCTGGAACCGTGCGGTTGAGACAGTTGATAACTTCTTTAAACCAGCAGCCCGGGCTGCCAGAATGTCAGACAAAGTGTCTGATTACGCATGGTGGTTAGATGTAGAGACAATGAACTCATGGCAACAGGAATATGGAGCCGATGGCGCACAGGACCCAGAAGGTTTGGCTAAAAACACCGCAACGCTTGAGGGAATGGCGCAGTTTTATACATCTCAAAACGCTAAAAAAGTAGGGATATATTCGACTGGTTATCAATGGGGTCGAATTACTGGATCTACTGTTGAAGATGGCTTGGCAGGACAAAACTTACGCGGATTAGATAGTTGGCTAGCTGGAGCATTTGACGAAGCAGAGGCACGCAGTCGTTGCATACCTTCAAATGGATTGACACCCGGTAGCGCTGTTTCATTGGTTCAGTTTGTTCACAAGAACCTAGATCATAACGTTTCTTGCCTATAATTCGAAATTATATTTAATTGCATATTTTGTTGCTAAGTTTTATTTGTTGAAGTGCACGGAATACCACCCCTTTAGCGTGTAATAAATATTACAGCTGCTCTAGATTAAATATTTTATACTTGAGTAGTATAGAAATATAAATAGGAGGAAGTCATGGGTAGAAGTACCATCATAACCATATTAGCCATCATAGGATTGATTGCTGTATTGACATTTATATTTTAGTCGATAAACATCTTTAGTATCAGGAGCCCATTTCTGGTATAATAGGATTCAAAGTAAGGGCGCTTGCCACCACTTAAACGGCAAGCGCATTTTTATTGTAAACATTATGGATACAAAACAAGACCCAACCAAGATTCGTAACATCGCAATTATTGCGCATGTTGACCATGGAAAGACAACGCTTGTAGATGGGCTACTAAAACAATCACAAACATTCCGTGACAATCAAGCAGAAATGAGCCAAGAACTGATCATGGACAGTGGCGATCAAGAAAAAGAACGCGGTATTACAATTACTGCAAAAGTTACTGCAGTGCAACATGGCGATTATAGAATAAACATAATCGACACTCCTGGTCACGCCGATTTCAGCGGTGAAGTTGAACGAACTCTGAACATGGCGGATGGTTGTATTTTGATTGTTGACGCCCAAGAAGGTCCGATGCCGCAAACAAAATTCGTACTTAGCAAAGCATTGGCATCAGAACTGAAGCCAATTGTTATTATTAACAAAATTGATAAACCAGCTAGTAGAATCAAAGAAGTTGAAGACGAACTTGCAGACTTGTTTTTGGAACTTGCTGTTCACGAAGACCAACTACATTATCCAGTTTATTATGCCATTGGACGCGAAGGTAAAGCCTGGGAAGCGATTCCTGAAAATCCAGAGTCTGATGCAGATCTAGAGATTGTATTTGATGCAATTACAACACACGTTCCTGCTCCTCATGTTGAGGCCAATAAACCTTTTCAAATGCTTGTGACTGCTCTTGCCTGGGACACATATAAAGGTAAGTATGCAATTGGACGGGTAACCAGAGGATCTATCAAACCTGCCGACCAAGTCATGCTCATGAAAAAAGATGGAACTCAGCAAAAAGCTAAAGTCGACATGGTTTATATGAGTCATGGTGTTGCCAAGTTTGAAGTACCAGGTGGAATAGCCGGTGATATCGTCCAGCTTACTGGTGTTGGCGGCGCTCAAATTGGTGAAACGATCTGTGACGCCAATGATCCAGAAGCACTTCCGGTCATGGAAGTTGAAGCACCAACGCTTAAGATTTATCTAGGACCAAACACCAGCCCAATGAAGGGTCAAGAAGCAGAATTTAACACGAGTCGACAAATTAAAGAACGACTGGATAAAGAGCTTGAGATAAATGTAGGCTTGCGTGTGGAAGAAAACGGGATTGGATTTAATGTGTCAGGGCGTGGGGAACTGCACCTTAGTGTCTTGATTGAGACTATGCGCCGCGAAGGCTTTGAGTTTGAAGTAGGGCGACCACAAGTAGTGACGCGCATGAAAGATGGCGTAGAAGAAGAACCAACAGAGGAGCTGATTATTGAAGTGCCAGCGGAGCACGTTGGAACAATCCAGATGGAACTTGGGAAGCGCCGTGCAACACTTACGGAACAGTTTGCTAATAACAAAGGCACAACAAAGTTAATTTATGAATTACCAACCAGGGCACTGCTAGGTCTCCGTAATATCTTGATGACTCAGACAAAAGGGACGGTTATTATGAACTCACTCGTACTTGGATATCAACCAAAAGGTGCACCGCTTGAACAACTTCGTAACGGAGTTTTGATTGCTTTTGAAGCAGGTACCACTACGCCGTATTCACTACAAACAGCTGAAGAACGTGGCACAGTCTACGTTGAAGCAGGTGCAAAAGTATACGCGGGGCAAATAGTCGGGCTAAACAAGCGCCAGGACGACCTCGAAATGAACGTATGTAAAGCAAAACACCTTACCAATATGCGTAGTAGTTCAAGTGATGGAGTTGTGCAGTTAACGCCGCCAACAATTTTGAGCCTAGAAGAGAGCTTGGATTTTATAGAAAACGATGAACTATTAGAGGTGACACCAAAATCATTACGTCTACGTAAAAGTGAACTCGATCCAAGCAAGCGCAAGCGCGCCAAAAAACAGTAAGAACAGTACGCTACAATACACAGTAATGATTAAGTTGTTTTACAAGATAGAAGGAAGGGGTGGGCCAGTAGTCTTACTACATGGAATGGCAGCGTCACATCGTTACTGGTACAAAGTTGTTGATAGATTAGCTCCTTATGCACGAGTACTTAGAGTAGATTTGCTTGGATTCGGGCGGTCTCCAAAGCCCGATGATGCAAATTACACTATCGCTGAACACGTAAGTGCAATAAAAAATAGTGTTACTGCATCTAAAATAACAACACCGTTTTTATTGGCTGGTCATTCCATGGGTGCGATTTTAGCGGCAGAATATGCTCGAGCATACCCAGATGATGTCGATAAAATTGCAATGATTAACACTCCGCTTTATAAAAACGCTGTCGAAGCTAACAAGGGAGTGACAAACGGTTCAAGGCTGCGAAGATTATTCTATTTCGGATCAGTGTCAAAATTTATCTGCGGAATAGTGTGTAAATTGCCAAAAAGTGTGAGCAAAAAACTGTACATGATGCACGAACAAGATGTTGATAGCAGTATCGAAGAAGACATAGCAGATCATACGTATCGTTCTTACAGCCGATCAATGGAACATGTGATACTACAGAATGACACCATGAAAAATTTGGACAAGATTAAAACTAAATTATTGTTAGTTATTGGAGTTAGCGATGATCCGATAGCTGTTGGTAATTCACGACATATTTCACAGAAGCTTGGAATTAAAAGCCTTGAAATCGCGGGTAGTCATGGCCTTCCGCTTGAGACACCAAACAAGATTGCTTCTGCTATTCTGGATCACGCAGAAAAGTAACCCATTTCGTTTTAAGCTATGTATAATTAATTCATGGAAAAAGATCCGTCAAATGGACGGGTGGGCGAAAATACTCTTGAGCAGATTAATGATTTTTTGTCTCGAAGAGAATTTGTAAGTGGTGCATTTGCCATTACTGGCTCTGTGTTTTTGCAGGGAATTGGAGCAGTAATTGCTAAAAAAGAATCAAGAGACGAAGGTTCTATAAGAACTGCTCATGAAGCACACTCTGAGATTTTGTTTGATAAAAACGCCTGTGCACCGCAAAATGTTTGCGAAATATCCCCAACCACCGTTCCAGAAACACCTGTTACGACAACGACTGCGGTCCCGCCACCTACAACTAGTACCACTACAACCCTTGCTCCGCCTCCTGAAACAATTCCACCACCACCCCCGCCTGAGTTAAAAAGCGCCGAAACAATTCGTAGACCATACGAGTACTTACTAGAGAACGAGGAAGCGATCTTTACTCATTTCCCGTCACTTGAAGATTTGAGCATTAATTTTGGGTCATCAAAAAATCTGTATGGTCACTTGGAGCGTCAATTGGAGCATATTAGTATGCTTGGTAGTGCCGTGCAGCTAGACGCTGAAGAGTTCCGGGGTTTCAAAATAGACATGAGCCTCGCTAATACATTTCTCGATAAAGGGACGACACCCATAAAAGCAGTTTTATGGCATTGGACCGCACGGCCAGTAGATGTCCATTCACTTGCTAATGGCTTGAAGGCAAAAGGTCTTGGGGTGCAAAATTATGTTCATTTTGATGGGACAGCCTACCAACTCACCCCGACAAACTCCCACTATCAAGACCATGCCTTGGGTCTGAGTAGTTTTACTGCTGGTATTGAAATATATTCATCAGATGATCTTGGGGACAATATCCCGCTGCTTTCTTATACTCCTGAGGCAGTTAAATCTGCGCTCTATGTTGCAGCTCACATCATGGAAGAAGTTGGCTTGGAGGCAAACAGGAAGACGCTACTAAGTCATCATTTCGCAGATTTAGTGCTTGTTAATCCGTACTATGACCCAACTACTGGCGTATTCAACCCAATAGAGGGGCACTCCCCACCATCCATTAGAAAACACGATGCTGTCCAGAATTTAATGGATATGTTGCTGCCAAAATTACAAACGTTACAGACAGAACTTCGGGCAAAAGAGTAGATTTCTCTAGTATACTGTTGTTATGCGTAAGAAAATTTTAATACTATTTGTTGGAATTATTGTTGTTGTAGGGGTAGGTGGGTTTTTATTAAAGGACAATATAAAACAATGGTTTTTTAAGCCAACTGAATCGAAAATAGAATCAGGAATAGTATCCACAGAAACAAACGAAGAATCTATAGAAATCGTTGCAGAGAACCTGGACACACCTTGGGGGTTAGTTTATTTGCCAAATGGAGATCTACTGGTGAGCGAACGTTCAGGTAGTTTGAAACGAATTGGACAAAATGGTCAAAGCTATAGCATTGAAGGAGTAAAAGAAACCAGCGAGGGCGGGTTGCTTGGTGTTGCATTGCACCCGAAATTTGCAGATAACAATTTTGTTTATCTCTACATAACCAACGAAGACAACCAAGCGCTTAGCAATAAGATTGACCGATACGAACTAGTTGACGATACGCT
The DNA here is from genome assembly GCA_038316995.1 of Saccharimonadales bacterium (SeqCode). Classification (GTDB taxonomy): domain Bacteria; phylum Patescibacteriota; class Saccharimonadia; order Saccharimonadales; family JAXHNE01; genus JAXHNE01. The sequence continues at coordinate 6,649 of JBBQAZ010000012.1, forward strand.
CGTTAAAAGTAAAACGCTGATAGAAAATATCCCTGGATCCCAGATTCATGACGGGGGAAGAATTGCTTTTGGCCCTGATGGCTATTTGTATGTAACAACTGGTGATGCTGGGGTTGCGAGTAATGCTCAAGACGTTGATTCTTTAGCAGGAAAGATCTTGAGGATGACTGACGAAGGAGCTGCCCCAGAAGATAATCCTTTTGGAAATTATACCTACAGCTACGGGCATCGAAATCCGCAAGGAATCGCCTGGGATGATCAAGGTCGACTGTGGGAAACCGAACATGGACCGTCAGGCACAGAGACAGGCAATGATGAATTAAATCTTATTGAAAAAGGTGGTAACTATGGATGGCCAAACATAAAAGGGCAAGAGACTGCAGAAGGGATGATTGTACCTATTGCCGAATCAGGAAAAGACGAAACGTGGGCGCCAGGTGGTTTGGCCTTTGCTGATGGTTCTTTGTTTTTTGCCGGGCTTCGCGGACAAACGCTCTATCAAGCCAAGATAAGTGGAAATGCAGTAGAATTAAAAGCGCATTTCAGAGAAGAGTACGGCCGTCTACGGACTACAGAGGTGAATAACGGCTTTTTGTATATTACAACCTCTAATAAAGACGGGAGAGGTCAGCCAGGCCCAGAAGATGATAGGATTATAAAAGCATCATTAGAAATTTTTAGATAGGGAGAAAATGGCAGAATTAAAAACGAAAAAAAATGATGCAAGTGTGGAAGATTTTTTGAAAACAGTTGACGATATTCAAATGCAAAAGGATTCTTTCGAACTACTTAAAATATTTGAGAAAGTTACCGGCGAACCAGCTAAGATGTGGGGCAGTAGCATAGTGGGGTTTGGTGAAATGCCGTATAAACGAGCCTATGGGAGCGAACATATTTGGATGAAAACCGGTTTTAGCCCACGTAAGCAAAGCCTCACTCTTTATATCATGTCAGGTTTTGATGAGTATGCGGAGGCAAGTGGTTATGACCCGAGGCCGTTGCTTGATAGGCTTGGTCCTCATAGTCACGGAAAATCTTGTTTATACATTAAGCGATTAAGCGACATAGATCTGAATATACTAAAAGAAATTATAAAAGTATCTTGTGATGCGCAAGAAAAGAGTTGTTGAGTGCCAAAGTTACCAAGATTATTCAAAAAAACCGCTCGACTTAATGACGACGAACTTTTAAAAGCTCGAACTTATATTGCTAAATATTGGAAAAACTTAACGCGAGAGAATAAAAAAGACACCGATAGCTTGATTGGACTACCAAATAAATACATTGTTCCAGCGCATGAGATAGGTCGTGAATTTGACTTCAACGAGATGTATTACTGGGACACATATTTTATTGCCCAAGGACTGCTTGAGCCGAAATATAAAAATCTTGTTGTTGGGATGCTTGAAAACCTACTTTATATGTATGAAAGATTTAAAATAATCCCAAATGCATCACGAACTTATCTTATGGGTCGTAGTCAACCGCCACTATTAACCAGTTTTATTTGGGATGTTTACGATGCATTCAAAATGGATCATAAGTGGCTCGATAAGGCTATGGCAATTGCCGAATCTGAATATGAAACTGTGTGGATGGGCATTTCTAAGCCAAATCATCGGCAAGTATATGAGGAGTTAAGCCGGTTTTATGACATAAACCACTTGAATGACCTTGCTGAGGCAGAAAGTGGCTGGGACATGAACCAGCGATTCGGGCGGAAATGCCTGGATTACTTACCAGTCGATTTAAATGCAATGTTGTATAAGTATGAAACCGACTTTGCACGCTATTATCGATTAAAAAAGAATATGAGAACAGCTGCAAAATGGGATGTTGCGGCCGAAGTGCGTTTAAAGACGATGAATAAACTCATGTACTCAGAACTTAAAAATTGGTATTACGACTATAATTTCGTTAAGAAAAGAAAAGGCACAGTAACGTCGTTGGCGGGGTTTTTCCCACTTTGGGCAGGCATGGTAAGCGAAAAGCAGGCGAAAGACATGGTAAAAACGCTGCGACGGTTTGATCAAAGAGGGGGATTGTCTACGACTGATGTTCAGCCACTAAATCAGTTTATGCCTGGCAGTATGCCAACGCAGTGGGCGTTTCCAAATGGTTGGGCGCCACTTCACTACATTGTAGTGAAAGGCTTACAAAAATATGGATATAGTGCAGAGGCTGAGAAAATCGTGCATAAGTGGCTAAAGACTAATTTAGACTGGTTTTCAGAACATGGTGATTTTCTAGAGAAATATAACGTCGTGCAGCCAACAAAACATCCCGTAAAAGGCGTTTATCCAACTCAAACTGGGTTTGGCTGGACCAATGCAGTATTTGAGCGTTTTTGTAAAGAGTATATTGATGGCTGAACCTGAGTTGATGCCTTGCAATGGAAAGCTTGCTTTCGATACCCATAAACAAGCGCGTGGCGAGGCAACTGCAACCCAGTGGCGACACGGCACCAAACTCAAGACGTATAAGTGTAAACACTGCAACTTGTGGCACCTTGCGTCGGATTATGCTGGCAACAAAAACGATTAACAGATATAATTACACATACATGAAAACGATACTTATCCTTACAGCCATGATGAAGCCCGAGCGGGCGTAATAAATCTCTATTTTATTTTTTTAAAGATTTCAAAGTAAGGAAAAAACGTGAACTATTTTGTAACAACCTCTATCCCCTACGTAAATGGCGATCCTCATATAGGTTTTGGCATGGAGCTAATCCAGGCCGATGTGCTGGCTCGTTATGCGCGTCAACAGGGAAAACCAGTTATTTTTAGCACTGGAAGTGATGAACATGGTGGAAAAATTGAAGAAAAAGCCAAGGAACTAGGCAAGGATCCAGTCGTTTTTGCTGGTGAAATAAGCCAAAAGTTTAAAGACCTGACTAAAGATTTGAACATAAGTAACGATCGTTTTATCCGAACAACAGATCCTGGTCATGAACAGCGAGCAGCATTGATTTGGAAAGCGCTTGAAAAGGATATTTATAAGTCAGCGTATGAAGGTCTCTATTGCACCGGCTGTGAAGCCTTCGTAACCGCGGCAATTGCCAAAGAAAATAACGGGATTTGCCCTAACCATAATAAGGCATATGAAAAAATCAAAGAAGAAAACTACTTTTTTAAGCTTAGTAAATATAACGATGAAATCCTGAAGGTAATCGAAAACGGCAGTTTCCGAATAATTCCCACAAGCAAGAAGCATGAAATAGTAAATGTTATCAAGGATGGGCTAGAGGACATAAGTATCAGTCGTCCAAAAGAAAAAATTGGCTGGGGAATTCCTGTGCCAGGCGACAAAACACAAGTAATGTATGTTTGGTTCGAGGCACTGATGAACTATATTACTGTTCTGGGGTATCCTGAACACGATGATTTTAAGAATTTTTGGCCAGCAAACGTACAGGTAATCGGTAAGGATATTTTAAGGTTTCACGGTGCAATTTGGCCTGGAATGCTCCTAGCACTTAAGTTGCCACTTCCTAAAACGCTGTATGTGCATGGATTCATTAGTGGAGAAGGTGGCCACAAGATGAGTAAGTCACTTGGCAATGTTATTGCGCCGAGTGATATTCTCGAAAAATACAATGCTGACGTTCTGCGTTATTACTTCTTGCGTCACATTCCAAGTTATGGTGATGGGGATTTTAGTTGGGAAAAGCTCCACAGCACCTATAACAGCGAACTGGCCAATGAACTTGGAAACGTTGTGCAACGGACGTCAGTCATGATTACAAAGTACCAAGAAGGAATTATCGGTACTGTCCCACCTGCGGAACATGACATAGCAGAGTTTGAAAAATACTTAGAAGATTGCCGATTCGATAAGGCACTCGAGGAAGTATGGAGGCAAGTCCGTGGACTAAATCGTTATATTGACGAAGAAAAGCCATGGGAAATCGCTAAAACTGATGCCGAACATCTGCGCGAAGTCTTGGCTTATCAAGTTAGTGCAATATTGCAGATTGCAGATTTGCTAACACCTTTCATACCGGAAACTGCCTCTAAGATTCAAAATGTCTTCCGCGAAGGAGTGATACGCCCACTTGATGGCACATTGTTCCCACGCAAAGAACCGCTACAAGAAGCCTAGACACTCTGTATTTAGCTTTATGGTGATAAATTATTTGAATATCTCAATCCTGGTGTATTGATCTACGCTGCAGATTCTTGTCTTTACGCCTGAGCTAAATGCGCTACACTACTATGGCCATGGAATTTATCGATACACATTGTCATATACAAGAGATTATTTCTGACGGTGATCCGGATGATTTTGTGCAATCAAAATGGGTGAAAGCTGGCATTACCAACCCTCAAATAGTGACAGATGAAGCGGTTCAGGCCGGATTGACACACATAGTGCTCGTAGGCTGTACTTTACAAGACAGTAAACGAGCGATAGCCCTCGCTCAGAAGCAACCAATTTGTTCGGTAGCAGTAGGAATTCATCCTCACGAAGCTTCGAGTCACGGTGATAGTTCACTCCAAAATGACTTTGCAGCACTGGCACAATTACCGCAGGTTCAGGCTATTGGAGAATGCGGACTGGATTATTATTACGAACATTCACCTAGAAAAGATCAATTTAAGATTCTTGAGTTTCAGTTAGAAATCGCTCAACAGCGTGATTTGCCGGTTATATTTCATGTAAGAGAGGCTTTTGAGGATTTTTGGCCGATTGTAGACAATTTTAAGGGTATTAGAGGTGTTTTACACAGTTATACCGACTCTTTAACCAATTTAGAAGAAGCGACACGTAGAGGGCTTTACATTGGATTGAACGGTATAATGACTTTCACGAAAGATGAGAATCAACTGGCAATGGCTCGCGCAGTGCCATTGTCACATTTAGTACTAGAAACCGATGCACCTTTCTTGACGCCGAAGCCGTATCGTGGTACAATCTGCACGCCGAAACATGTTGTGGACACTGCAAAGTTTTTAAGTCAACAGAGACAAGAATCTCTGACTGAGCTTGCTGCGGCCACGACACATAATGCAAAGGAGTTGTTTAGGCTATCATGAGTTTCATACCTGAATTTTTAGACGAAACATTCGCCAGTCTTCGCTTTGAGGCGCCTTTGCATATTATTGAAGGTCGCGTGGAAGAATTCATGATGGCCGTAAACAACGCAGACAATTCTGTAAACGCTATGTTTGGAGTTTTGCCTACAGAAGATCGCATAGAAGCGGGTGCAGCAGTTGTTGATATTGCGTCACATAACATTCCTACCCCCCAAGAAATCATGACACCAGTACAAGGTCCGACCATTCTTGATGACAATGTCGAGGAACTGGATGTTCACAGGCAACGGAAATACGTTGAGCAAATTCTAAATAGGCAAAGTACAACTCCATCGCCATTTGTTCCATCAATTGTTGATAACGGTGATCAACACCCTGAAACTTACTGGCAGTTCATGAACAAAACTCAACTAGACGATGATTCAGATTTGTTTAAAAATGTAGCATAGCTACAAAGGAATAACATGATTCAGAAAATTGTAAGTAACCGCGCTAAAGCAAGACAGACTCAGCGAGAGTCTGAGCTTTTGCGGAAACTGATTCGTCGTGAAGCCCAGATAGGTGGTGAGATTTTTGGCCCGCTTCCCGAGGGGCATCGCCGTGAGTTTTTTTGCTTAGACAAACACACTTGGGTATGGCATGAAGAGTGGACCGATAAAGACGGGCAACAACAGATTAAAACAACACGTTATGATGTGCGCCCGACGCAGATTGTGAAATCTCAAAATGGAATATACAGTAAAATCAACGAGTCTGAAGCAAGACGGCTTCAAACTGCTGTAAAAATTTACAAACAACGAGTTAAAGCCGAGATTTACAAAGACGTAGCATCTGCGTAGTTGTTTTTATAATCCTATATAGTGGAGCCCATGAAGCACTTTTATCTTGATTACGCTGCGGCCACACCAATGCTCGAAGCTGTCCAAAAAGCGATACAACCTTACCACAGTGATTTTTTCCATAATCCGTCAGCAATCTATTTAAAAGGACAATTAGTTAAAAAGCACTTGGAGTCAGCTCGATCTAGTGTTGCACAAATACTTGGAGTGCGACCTAGTGAGATTATTTTCACTGCGGGAGGCACAGAAGCGAATAACCTTATGGTGTACGGTGTAATGCAGCAATTTTCTGGTGCGAATGTTGTTACAACTCCAATTGAGCACGATTCACTATTAATGCCAGCTAAAAAATATGAAACTCGATTTTTATCAGTTACTAGCGACGGGCGTGTTGAACTCGATTCACTCCATGAATTGGTTGACGACAAGACAGTGCTTGTTAGCATTGGTTACGTTAATAATGAAATTGGCACCGTGCAATCTTTGTCAAAAATCTCACAGCGCCTTCATGCAATAAAACAATTGCGTATCAAGGAAGGAAACAAGCTACCACTTTATTTTCATACTGATGCGTGTCAAGCTGGAAATTACTTATCACTACAAACAGCTAAGCTAGGTATTGATGCCATGACGATTAACGGTGGAAAACTATACGGCCCAAAACAATCTGGCGCACTATATGTTCGCGCAGGAATTGATCTTGTTCCCCAGATAGTTGGCGGTGGACAAGAGAGGGGCAAGCGAAGTGGGACTGAAAACGTCGCAGCATGCGCCGGATTTGCGAAGTCGCTTGAAATAGCACAGCTAAGTCGGGAAAAGAATTTAAAAGCAATGAACGAACTACAAGAATACTTTTTCAAAAAGTTAAATGATCATTTTAAAGAGGTAATTATAAATGGGTCTCAGAAATATCGTATTTCAAACAATGTACATGTTACTTTTCCAGGGCAAGATAATGAAAGACTCATGATGAAGCTTGATGAACGGGGTATTCAGTGCGCCGTCGGATCTGCCTGTAGTTCTAGTAATGACGAACCATCCCACGTACTTAAAGCAATTGGGCTCAATGAAGAACAAGCTCGATCAAGTCTGAGGTTTAGTATGGGCTCGGACACTTCAAAAGAAGCAATTGATTATGTTATAAAACAGCTTGAAGATATTCTGTAGCACTTGCGAACTTGCTACATGCTTCGTATACTTATAAGCATAACCACTCACTATGAAAACAAAAATTAATCATTACCTACGACCCCAACGCCTGATTGCAGGCATTTTTCTGCTTATTTTGATACTTTTTAGTTTACGGGCGGACTTTGTTTTTGCTCAGGCTTTCACTCAAGGATACGCTTCTGATGCTCCACTCCAAAGAGGCATGATAGTTAAGATTATTGAGGCCGATACCACCAAGGTAGAACCCGTGAGTCAATCAAACGCCGAAGGTGCGTACGGTGTCGTGGTAGACAAGAATGACGCGCCGGCAACGCTTTCCACAGAAGGCCAGCAGGTATTTATTGCAGCCAATGGTAAGTTTGATATCTTGGTTAGCAATCAAAATGGTCCAGTTAAACCTGGTGATTATATCGTTGTTTCATCTTTAACTGGTATTGGAATGAAAGTTGACGAAGTTCAACCAATTGTAGTTGCGCGTGCGCTTGATGGTTTTGAAGGCACCGGGGGTGACAGTATTGGGAGTGCAAATGTTGGTGATCGGACAGTAGAAATTGGACGAATTCAAGCCGACATTAGTGTTGCCGGAAACCCACTTCAGAAACCTCCGGCACGAAAGCTACCAGATTTTATTCAAGATGCTGCAGAGTCAATTGCTCAAAAACCAGTAAGTGCACCGCGTGTTTACCTTGGATTAGCGCTGTTATTGCTGAGTGCGATAGTATCAGGAACCTTATTATATGGAGGCATAAGAAGTGCTATAACTTCTATTGGACGTAACCCATTAAGCAAGAAGTCAATAATTCGCGGAATGATCCAAGTTATTATTGTTGGTATGTTGATTTTCATTGTCGGTGTTTTTGGGGTATATTTATTGGTGAAACTGTAAGCATAAGCGAAGGTGGGAAAATTAGGTGAGCATTACAGTACTTGCAGCACTGCTAGCAATTATTGGCATAGGTACTTTTATAGGGTTATTTTTATCTCTGAAAGGAACTAGGTCTTCAAAAAACGGCCAGAATAACGCCCATGGTCAGCTTATTGAAGGCGCTGTCGAAGAAGTAGAGCATATCTTTAACGATGAGTTCCGAGAGGAACTACGAAATCGTGGGCGTCTTCATTTTGAAAAAATTATTGGTGAAAATGCAATGTTTCTGCAACAAGACCTTCGTTTGACTACTTCTCAGCTGAACGAGTATATGAAGAACGAGATTACCGTTAAACTTCAAGACGAGTTTGCAAAGTACGAAGAATCGATTACTGACGCCAAGCAGCTTGCAGTTGAGGCAATTAATAAGACCCAAACAGCAATTGAAGAACAGCGGCAAATGATGAGCCAGCAAATACAACAAGAAATAGCCAACGAGAGAAGAAGGTTGCTGTCACGTTTTGAAGATAACATGGCAGATATTGTGAATCACTATGTACTTGCGGCAATTGGTGACCAAATAGACTTAAATGACCAATTAGAGTTTATTTTGAGCGACCTTGAGGCAAACAAAGAAGCAATTATCAGAGATATAACTGGTGGCGCATAACGATGGAAGGAATTAATTCTCAAACATTAATGCTTCCGCTCGGAGTTGTGAGCGTAGTTGATGTCGGCCGCTTACAGCGTGAAATTGATGCGCTAAACACATTCATGCGATCAGCGGAAGTGCGACAACCAGGAACTTCTTTAAAACTGCCGAAAACCAGCAAGTTACTCGATGAGTTTTTAGAGATTAATAAAAAATCAGCCCTTAAGAATGATGACAGGGAAGAGGTGGCGTTATATCTGCAGGAGCTTCGAAAGAATGCGCCGACCATACATATGAGTTTTAGCGCCGATCCTTCACCACTGTTTACGCAGCGTCTTATTAGCTGGTTAAGACAGAATATTCACCAATCAATCCTACTTCAGGTCGGCTTGCAACCAACAATTGGTGCGGGGGCTGTGGTTCGAACGACTAACAAATACTTCGATTTAAGTTTAAGAGAATTTTTTAATCAGAAGAAAGCGGTATTACTTGCTAAGATGCGAAGTAACGACACTGAGTCGGACCAAACTGAGGCACATTCCGATGTTGTAGGCAATGGATCTGGATTACAGAATACAGCAACAAATCCACAGGAGACGCTTGTTGCAAATCAGAATAATCCAAGTCCCAGCGAAACTCCGGTGTCAGAAGTGGCTACTCCTGCTATACAAGAAAAGCCCTCCACTGAAGTTATGCAAACTACAGAGGGCGAAGCATGAATTCTGGCAATCAGCATTTTGACCGTTTAGTTGAGTCTGGCAATCCTGTAGGCGAAGTAATTGCAGTCGATCAATTTTTGATTAAGGCTAAAGGGCTTCAGCCATGTTCTGTACACGCACTGATAATGTTTGAAGATGGCAGCAAGGGGTTTGTTAATCAGGTATTAGATGATCATGTTGCAATTTTGCATCTTGGAGATGAGAAAATGCGTGTTGGTACAGTTGCAGTGGTGCAGCATCAAGAACTTGTCTGTAAAGTAGGGAAGGACTTTATTGGCCGGGTGGTTACGGTAAATGGTGAACCAATTGACGGCAAAGGCCCTATCGCTGCAGACAAAGTCTGGCCAGTATTCAATACTGCTCCCCCACTATATAAAAGAAAGCTTCTTGATACACAGCTTGAAAGCGGCGTAACTGCTGTTGATTCACTATTTCCAATTGTCCGCGGTCAGCGTATGGCGCTCCTTGGCGATAGTAAATCAGGAAAAAGTACACTAGCTACACAACTTACGATAAATCAAAAAAATACTGACCAGATCGTTGTCTATGTGATGATTGCCAAGCGCCGAAGCGACATAGACACTCTCCTTACACAACTCAAGGAAAATGGTGGCATAGAAAAAGCAATTGTCATAGTTTCTACGATGTTTGAGTCATTAATTATGAGCTATATCGCGCCGTATGTAGGCGCATCTATGGCGGAATACCTTTGGGAAGAGCTAGCGCAGGATACAATTATAATTTATGACGACTTGACTTCTCATGCACACGCTTGGAGAGAGGTTGCATTGATGTCTGGTGTGAGCCCTGGTCGTGACTCTTATCCAGGAGATACATTTTATGCGCACTCGAGCCTTTTGGAGCGTGCAGGCCGGCTTGATGCTAATGGGGCACACTTAACCAGCATTCCGATTATAAATGCCGCAGGCGGAGATATAACTGCATATTTACCAACAAACGTTATGTCGATTACTGATGGACAATGGATATTGGATATGGATATTTTCCGGGACGGTATTCGACCTGCTTTAAATATTGGGCTTTCAGTAACCCGTATCGGTGGAGTTGGCCACAATAAACGTCAAAAAACACTCGCTGCGCAAACGCTCAAGATGCTTGCTGATTATCGTCAAGCTGAAGAGTTTTCACACTTTGGTTCAGAGCTAGCTCTTGAAGCAAAACACGCTCTAGAGACCGGTAAGCGCGTTTTTGAACTTGTGACACAGAGTCCAGGGCAAACATTTTCTCTCATCGCTCAGCAGCTTATGATGGATATTGTCTTAAACCTGGAAGATAATGTGACACTTGATATGCCGAAAATGAAAAACACCGTTTCTGAATATGCGCTAAAAATTACTTCCGAAGAACAATATGATGCCGTTCGTGACGTATTTAAGAAAAACTGTGTTGTGCAACTCATGGGATCTGAATCTTTAAAACCTGCTCAAACGACAGAAGATTCTTTACCTAATGAGTCTCAAAAAGAAGAAAAGCCAGAAAGTAAAGAATCTCGTAAAGAAGAAAAAAAGAAAGAAAAAGAGCATAAAAAAGAAGAAAAAGCCAAAGAGGAAGCAGCAAAATGAAACGACCTCAAGAAATAGAAAAGGAAGAGAAGGCAATGGCCACTTTAGTAGAACTCACTGGAGTCTTTGAGGGCATTGCCAGCATGCGTATTGCACAGATAAAAAATCAAGTATTGCAAGCCACTGAATTTTTTGATGCCTTGTGGCATATTTATTCGCAGCTACGGGTTGATAGTTTGTTTCGTTTTGGTAGAGGTCAAGACGACGAAGACGTTATAGACAAAGAGCTCTACATTATAATCACCGCAGAAGGTGGATTTAGTGGGGATATTGACCAGAAACTAATCCACATGATGGTTAAGACGTATGACAAAGAAAAAAATGACATCATTGTTATTGGTCATCACGGCGCAGTTCAGCTCGCCCAACGTGGCATTTCATACGAACAATACTTTAAACTACCAACTAAAGACAAGAATATAAATGTCTCACCGATTATCAGCTGGGTACAGAAATACAAAAACACTCGTGTTTTTTATCAGGAATATGTCTCGCTCATGGTGCAAGATGTAAAAAGCATTGAGCTTAGTAGTGCCGTGGCTGACAAAGGTAAAAAATCAAAAGCTGGCGAAGACGCCATAAGTGAAGAAAATTATATATTTGAACCCAGCACTTATGACGTTGTTGATCACCTTGAAAGTTCAATGCTAAGAATCGCCGTAAGTCAGCTTATTTTAAATTCTAAACTTGCACAATATGCGTCACGTTTTCGGGCTATGTCGGCATCTCATACACGTGCCGGAGACGCAAAACAAGAATTGCATATGGATTATAACCGCGCCAGACGAGCAATAAAAGATACGCGTCTCAAAGAGATTATTGTCGGCATGAAGAAAGCAAAGGTCACCACATGAACCCTGGAATTGTTGTTTCTATCAAAGATTTGATTGTGCGCGTTCGTTTTGACGACGAAGCGCCACGGATTAGTGAATTAATGCTAGTTGATAACAGTTTTGATACAAAACTACTTGTTGACCACCTTGAGCCAGGCGGCATTGCACTTTGTTTGAATATTCGTTCAGATCGCCGAATTCAAAAAGGAATGCGTGTAAACAGGACTGGAAAAGGCATTGAGATTCCTGTAGGTGAAATTACGATTGGTCGTATCCTTGACGCAGTCGGTGATCCGCTTGATGGTGGCGAGCCTATTTCCGGAGAAGGGGTTGAATACAAAGATATTTTAAAACTGCCACCAAAATCAACAAATTTCTCCGTTTCTAAGCCCGAGATTCTAGAGACCGGGATAAAGGTTATGGACTTTTTCACCCCTTTCGTTAAAGGTAGAAAGATTGGAATTATCGGTGGGGCAGGAGTTGGCAAGACAGTGCTAACTATGGAGCTCATTAATAACATTGCAAAAAGCGGAAGTGGCTTGTCGTTTTTCACGGGTATTGGTGAACGTATTCGTGAAGGTCACGAACTATGGGATACGCTGCGCGAAAATGACTTGCTCAAAAACACCTGTATGTTCTTTGGGCAAATGAATGAAAACCCAGTAGTGCGCTCATTAATCGGTATTTCATCCGTTGCCTCAGCCGAATATTTCAGGGATACACAAGGAAAAGACATCCTCTTTTTTGCAGATAATATGTATCGTTTTATCCAGGCAAGAAATGAGCTTTCAACTATATTGGATCAAGTTCCAAACGAAGGCGGATACGAATCAACAATATTCTCAGATATTAAGGTTCTACAGGATCGTTTGAGTTCAAATGAAAACGGCTCTATAACATCTGTTCAAACTATTTATGTACCAGCAGACGACCTTTCTGACCCTGCAGTACAGATGATTCAGCATGAGCTAGATTCTACGATCGTGCTTTCAAGAAAAGTAGCAGAGCAAGGAATCCGCCCAGCCGTTGACCTAAACCAGACGAGTTCATCACTTTTGACACCGGAAGTTGTAGGTGAGCGTCATTATGTATTGAGTGTTCAGGTACAGGCTTTATTGCAAAAATATGAATCGCTAAAGAGCATCATCGCTATTATTGGTGAAAACGAGCTTTCAGCGGCTGATCGTGCTGATTATGCAAAAGCAAAAAAACTCATTAGCAACTTTACTCAAAATATGAATGTAATGACCAAGCATAATGGGGTTCCAGGTGAATTCTATACCCGCGAACAAACACTACAATCCATTGAAGAGATAATTGCTTAAAATACAGGAGTAGACCGCGTGGCTCAAGAATCAGGCAAAAGTGACACAGCAACTAGTAAAGATACACCCACCGACGGCCTCCATATGCATGTCAAGGTTTATGCGCCTTTTAAGGTCTATTTTGATGGGCAAGCACAGAGTGTAAGTGCAAAGAACGGTACCGGACCTTTTGATGTTTTGGCTCAACATCATAACTTCATGACAATACTTGAGACATGCGATTTAATTATAAATATCGATGAAAACAAGGAAGAAAAAATACCTATTTTAAAGGGTGTGATGCACGTAAAGGCCGATGAGGTTGTAGTATTCCTAGATGTTTAGATTTAATTAAAACATCTAGGAACTTAATCAATTGCTAGCCAGTCAAAGCTGAACGATGACCCACCTGGAGCCGCGTTGGTGCTACAAATACTGAATTGTGAGGTTGTGCGGGTAATGTAGTAATTAAGCCCAGCAGCACTAGCTCCTACCGGAGTTATGGTGATATGTGGAGTGCCGCCAAAGACTTGCGTAAAAATAATTGTCGCAAAACAACCAGCACCCGGTCCACCACCGATATTAATAGTTACTGTGCCTGCTGTGTCGGTGCCACTAACTGACGCCGTTCCTCCGTTACCCAGTGCGGATCCATTAGAAAGTCCAGGGGTTGATCCGCCAGCATCTAGGTGTCTACCAAATGTTAAGTCATTGCTGATTTGCAAGGATCCAATGGTTATTATGGGTGCAGATATTGGTCCGCCAAAAGTTGCTCCGCCACTAACTGAAAGACTTTGCTGTACGTTTAGAGCACCTTGCACTGACGCGTCGCCCGCAATAGCTAGTTCATTTCCTCTAATCTGGTCAAATGAGCTTGCACCCGAAACAGTAATACCAGGAAGACTAAGTTCACCACCCACCTTAAGACTGCCAGCAATATCAACTGAGTCTTTTGCAAGTATTTTTCCAGAAAATATGGTGTTTGATTCTATTGTAAGTTGCTGTTTAGGGTCACCGACTTTGGCGTCGCTGCCTCTAATGCTATCCAGTTCTTCAGCTGTTAATTCTTGAGTAGGTAGTGTAGATCCTGTTAATTCTGAATTTGATCGCTGAATACTTATAAAAACGATAATTCCCGCCATCACTAATATGAAAATGAAGAGTAGAAGGTAGATATTAACTCTGTTAATAATCCCACTCATACTAAAAGAGCGCTTATTTTTTTTAGGCGCTACTTCTTTATTTTCTGGTTCTTGGTCTGGCTGCTCTAAGGCAGTGCTGTCTTGCTTGTTTTGTTCCATATCAATTTGTATAGTATCTAACAGATAGTAGTGTACTACGCTTATGGTAAAAAGATAAATTTCTTGCAATAATAAGAATCATCAAGGGAATAACATGAAACATAAACAACTTTTTCGGCACTGTCTCACATTGTTGATTCTGACTACATTGTGGCCGGCAGTGGCATATGCTCAAACATCTAGTTCGGGCAATTTTCAGGTGCTTGAGGCTCAATTTGGTTCAGGTGGCACCGAAGAACAGTGTTCCGGAGGACAATTCTGTGCTCAGGGCTCACTGGGTTCAAACGCGGTTGGACGGCAATCCAGCTCTAACTTTGATGCGGACGGTGGTTTTTTGACTAGCAACGAGCCTTATCTTGAATTTGTTGTATCTACAACTGCTGTTAATCTTGGTTTACTAGATTCTTCTACCGTTGCTACTGGGACAGCAAGCCTATATATCCGCAGTTATATTAATGGATCTTATTCATTAGTTACATTGAGCAACCCACCAACCAGTGAAAATGGCGATGAGCTTGAACCGTTATTGACTCCTGCCGCTTCAAGCCCAGGTACTGAACAATTTGGTATAAATCTTGTAGATAACGCGTCCCCAAACATTGGTTCAAACCCAGTTAATCAGCCAGATAACAGTTTTGCGGATGGTACAGCTGCAACTGGCTACGAGACGGCAGATTTATTTAAGTATTCAGTTGGCGACACTATAGCTCGCTCGGCTAATTCGGCTGGAAATTTTGCGAATGGACAAACAGATTACACAATATCCTACATTGCCAATATCAGCGGTATTACTCCCGCTGGAACATTTGTAATGAATCATGACATGGTGGTTGTGGCCACGTTCTAAATTAGATTGTTTGTTTTTGATTTGTGATAAAGTGTAGAAGAACGATTAGTGCAAACATGCGGGAAGCATATGACAGAACACTATTATCAACACGATAGAAATCACAAACTACACAAAAGAGTAAGATCGGTAAAATGGTTTTTCAAGGCGGGCGCTATAACGCTTCTGATTGCCATACCTTTTATTATTATCTATATCAGCTTTTTTGTTGCCCGTGAGCCCGATCCAATAACTTCGGGTGTACGAACAAGTACCTTTCAGTCATCTTCAAAGATATTTAGATCACAATACTTCCAGTTTCAAGCAGAAGATAACTGGGATGAAGATGCAGACGCTACAACGAAAACCCGATTTGTTTATCGTGCTTACCGTGGTCCTTTAATAGAACAAGACTTAGTAATTGAAATTAATCCTGTGAGTGCCCTTTTAGACGCAACTCACATTCAAGCTGTAGAGTCTTCTGATATTGGCGCATTTAGTCTATCTTCACCATTAAGTGACCATTGCGATACCGATTTGCCCGAAGCAGACAAAGATCGTGAACAACAAATGACCTTAAACGAGGTCACCTTTTTATGTGACGCGGACGATACAATTTTCGATGTCTTAGTCGGCTTAAAAGGCGGTACTCCATTAATGAAGCTCAAGCGTCCAGACGGTACAGAAGCGACGTATACAATATACTATCGCGATCTGCGGGCTCTCCCAACCGGCAGTAGCATTAAGGGAATTATACAATCGTTCCAAACCCGATAATTTTTTATTCTGTGGATAAATACATACTGTTGAGTGGCTATAACGCTTGTGCATATCAAGAGCTCGTGGTATAAATAAGTTCGCACGTTAACCTAAAACAAAAACAATAAATATAAAAGGAGAATTAATGGTAACAAATCATAATTCATTAAGCATTCGAGAACGAGCAAGACGAGCAAGTTTGCTTGTTAAAGCGTTTATTCTTGGAAGCATAGGGGCATTGCCAATTCTGACCCAGTCAGGAATAGTGCATGCCGCACCAACACTTCCTAACCGAAGTGCGAGTGTTACAACCACGGCTCCATCGGCAACGTTTAATATAACGTTGACCTTTGACTTGCCAACAGGATTCAGCAGTGCCGTACAAAGTATCGGTGTTGAGTTTTGTGACGCACCGCTAGGCACATGTAACACAGTTAACACCCCAAACATTGCGGGAGCATCATACGCATCTCAAGGTGGTTGGGACCAAGCAACTGCATTTGGTAACCTAACGATCAACGGAAATTTTATCGAAGTTGACCGCACGGAAGCCGCCGTAGAGGCAAACCCTACCAATGATCGTAGTATTACGTTCAACGGTTTGGTGAACAATGCCAACAATAACGTTACGTACTACCCACGTATCGTGCTGTACTCTGACACGGCACACACAACTGACGTCGCCGAAGGCGTCGTAGCCCAAACAAGCACAAGACAATTGACCGTCAACGCACGAGTCCAGGAACGCCTAGACTTTTGTATCGGCGTATCTGCAGTAGATGACGCTACAACGTCAATCGCTGCTGACTGTGCTGCTCTAACCGCCAATGGTCTTGGTAATACCGTAGACATCGGTGTCGTAGACAGCTCACAAATTTGTGTGTCTGGTCCATCCAACCCATGTGAAACAGATAACACCTATAATGGTATTGCGATGATCCGCACCAACGCCTTCAACGGTGTGGTTGTTGACTACTTCGCAGAACAGGACACAGCAAGTGGTAAATTGAAAGTAGCAGGCGCTACATGTTCTGGTATTGATACCACTGACCAGTGTTTTAACAGCCAAGGAACTACACAAGGTACCTTTACTGCCGCTACAGAACGATTTGGCATGACAATTGCCGGCGTTAACTGTGGAAGCACAGGCGCATATACTTGTGTCTATGCCTCTGGCTCAAGCAACGTCAAAGCTGACGCAGCATACCAAGGCGAAGGAACCTTCGGTTCATCATATACCTTCGGAACAGCAAACGGCTTTGCTTGGGACGATACCGGCACAGTAGACCGAATTGCTAGCTCAGCAGCCTCTGCAATAAAGGTTGTAGAAGATGAAGCACTTGTACTTAAAT
>JBBQAZ010000013.1:0-21660 GCA_038316995.1 Saccharimonadales bacterium (SeqCode)
GTGTGCTCTGCGATTCCCAACAATTATCAGGGTGATACGTCTTTTTGCATTACAGACCCCGAAGGGTTTAACATTGCTTTTTAACTAAGCACTCTTATTCTAGTTGCGATAGCGTGGTCCGGACTCTCCAAATAATGATCCTCACTGTAAAAAGGGGTCTATTTAAACTAGCTGAGTTACTGATATATAATAAAGTAATGAAAAGGAAAGAAACATTCGTAGATAAAGAAAAGAAACTTGTGCAAAAGGTTGGTGAGCGGCGTCGGGCTGTATTTGAGCGATTTCCTTTGGTGTTTACGCTACTTGGAAGTTTCGGTTTGGTCGCGACATTTTATGGGTTCGAAAGACTCATTGATAAGGTCGATCTTTTTTCAAATAATCCTTGGATACTACTCGGTACCGGCGTGACAACACTTGCCGCTACCGGCACACTCTACAAAAAACTAATGTAATAAACTGAAAATCCTGGAAACATATAATTTCACTAGAAATGCTTCATAGTGTTTAATGTTTTTTATGGAAAGACTTTGGCTTCATAAGTTTAACCGGACAACAATTCTTACTTGGTGTTGTGGTGCTTTATTGATTGGGCTGTTGGTAGGTCGCCGCGGTGGTGCTCCATTTGAATTGTTATTATTTTCTGTCGTAGCGTGCCTGGTTGCTGTTCCTAAAAGAAAAATACCGGCTTTGATAGCTGTTTGTTTGCTAGGTTTAGCTTTCGGTATCAGTAGAGGGCAGTCAATCTATAAGCAGACGCAAACTTATGAATTTCTGTTTGGTAAAAATGTCGTTTTGCGGGTAGAGGCACAGAATGACGCAGTTTATGCTAATAATGGTCAACTAGAGTTTGACGGTGGACAGGTTCAAGTGATTTCACCATTTGAAAAATCCCTGCCAGGAACTATTCGAGTACAAGGTTACGGCGAAAACAGTGTGTCGCGCGGAGATGTGCTTGAATTAAAAGGAAAGTTATTCCCGACCAGAGGTTCCAGGCAAGCAAAATTCAGCTATGGAAACCTAACGACAGTCTACCCAGATAGTAGTAAGCCAGAACAAATAAGAAAACGTTTTGTTGCGGGGATGTTTAGTGCAGTTCCTGAGCCGCAAGCTTCATTTGGGCTTGGGCTTTTAATTGGTCAAAGAACTACGTTGCCTGAAAAAATTCTTGATGCGCTATCAGTAGCGGGCCTTACGCATATCATTGCTGTTTCCGGATACAACTTGACCATAATAGTGCGGATTATGCGCAGGTTACTTGGAAAACGTTCAAAATATCAATCTTTGATGTTCTCATTGGTACTTATTGCAGCATTTATTTTTGTGACCGGGTTTAGTGCTTCAATTGTTCGGGCAGCAGTGGTGAGCGTGCTTAGTTTGATTGCTTGGTATTACGGGCGGAACATAAAGCCGCTGCTCTTACTTCTTTTTTCCGCAGCAATAACGGCCGGCTGGAACCCTATCTATATCTGGTCTGACATTGGCTGGTATTTATCTTTCTTGGCTTTCTTTGGTGTTTTGGTGTTAGCGCCACTAATAAAGCAAAGACTTTACGGCGATAAACAGCAGAAATTGCTTGGCCAGGTAGTCTTAGAGAGTATTTCTGCTCAAATCATGGCAGCGCCACTTATATTGTATATTTTCGGCGAAGTTTCACTGATTGCTATTATTAGTAACGCAATAATTGTGCCTTTGGTTCCGCTTGCAATGCTGTTTTCATTGTTTGCTGGAGTTGCCGGCATGTTCACCCCGGTAATTTCTGGGATTATTGCTTTGCCGGCAACGTTACTGCTCACCTATATGCTTGATCTTGTACAGATATTCGCAAAAGTACCCCATGCACTTCTGCAGATTGTCACAACCTTGACTCAGACGTTGTACTTATACGGCTTACTGCTCTTTGTAACGTTACTACTGCATTATGTAGTAAAGAGAAAATACGGTAAAATAACAGATACGAATATTATTGAATAGATTTACGGGATAGGTACATGTCTGGACATAGTAAATGGAGCAAGATAAAGCGTGGTAAAGCAGTAGAAGACGCCAAGCGCGGGGCGGTTTTTACTAAAATTGGGAATCAGATTGCACTTGCTGCTCGGTCTGGTATCGACCCAACCATGAACCCAACACTTGCACTGGCTATCGAAAAAGCCAAGGCAGCAAACATGCCCAATGCCAATATAGAGCGTTCTATAGCCCGTGTGAGCGACAAAAACGCAGCAGAGCTCCAGGAAGTTGTTTATGAAGGTTACGGCCCAGGCGGGGTCGGAATAATAGTGGAGTGCGCGACAGATAACGTGAACAGAACGTATCCAGAAGTTCGACACGCGTTTAGTAAAACTGGCGGAAGCATTGCAGAAAAGGGCGCAGTAGCCTTTCAGTTTGACCACAAAGGTGTTATTAGAGTGAAGGCCACAGGTGAAGACGCGCTATTAACTGTGCTTGATGCAGGCGCAGAAGATGCTAGTGAAGAAGACGGAGAAATGACGGTAATTACAGATCAGAAAGATTTGGCCAAAGTCCGCGATGCGATTAAAGAACAGGGGCTTGAGGTGATTGATGCAGAACTTTCATACGAGCCAAATACTACGGTAGAAGTTGACGACGAAAAGCAAGAAAAAGTAGTCAAGCTCATGGACGTTCTTGAAGAGCTGGACGATGTAGTGAACACCTATACCAATCTGGCATGAAAGTTCTTGGGATTGACCCTGGGAGTGGGATTATTGGGTTTGGAGTGATTGAAAAAAAGAGTAATCCGAAAATGATTGATGCAGGGGTAATCCGGACAACTATTGGCGACAACGCTGCAAGCAGACTAAAAGAGCTGTATGATTCTATGACCGAGCTTTGCACAGAGCTAAAGCCAGATGTAGCTAGTGTGGAAACGCTCTTTTTCGCTCAAAATGTCACTACAGCAATGGCTGTGAGTCAGGCTCGGGGGGTGATTTTATTGGCTCTAGAGAATGCTAAAATTCCAATCTATGAGTACACGCCACTACAAATAAAGATGGCGATGACGGGTTATGGAAGGGCAACTAAAGCCCAAATTCAAGAAATGGTACGTGTACAGCTTGGTTTAAAAAATAAACCAAAGCCAGATGATTGTGCAGACGCTCTGGCCGCAGCACTCACGCACATTGCCACCCTAAATACATAAACTGCTAGAGGCCTGGCCTCTAGCAGTCAAGAATGGGCTAATTCATACTTAATTTCATCAAGCATTTCTTTATGGTCTTGGTAATCATTTAAGAATATGAAGTAATCTTTAAGATTATCGAAATATTTTTTAATTTCAGATGTATGCAGCCATTCCGGAGACTGATTATTTCTATAGTATTTTATACTGGAGTATGGGTATATCGACCATTTATTTGGGTTTAGATGTATATAACGTGAAACGTGAGTTAGGTAATTATCTTTATCTATTAAATTTGCAAGATATCTGCTTTGAAAAACTGGACCATAGTGTTTGTATTTTTGATTGTAAAACATACTATAGCTTGTCATGATGGAGTGCAATAATTCTTTCATGGCGTCCTGATCGGCTTGATATAAAAGCATGTGAACATGATTTGGCATAAGACAAAAAGTAATGAGCTTAATTCTATCGCCATACCAAGGGTAGGTTGTTCGGTACGGACTGGAAAGAGGTTCATTTGATAAGTAGCGCTTAAAAAGTGATAAGAAAAATGCGTAGTCTTTTTCCTCGTGGAAGAGGATTTGTTTATTAATACCACGTGTGTAGACGTGATAATACTGATCATCTGCATATTTCTTGCGTGAGTTTTTTGTCGGCATGTACATAGTATATGCTAGAGGCCTGGCCTCTAGCAAATTTTGATGTGGGATAATAGTCGGATGATTGCAAGATTACGAGGGGAAATTATCGAACACGATGGTTCGCAGGTTGTCGTAGACTGTAATGGTGTCGGCTATGGTGTTGAAGTAGCCGTGGATGAACAGTCTAAATTGCCTGTCGGGACAAAAGCAGATCTTTTTATTACAGAAAGCATAAAAGAAGATAGTCATAATCTGTTTGGTTTTGCTCAAAAATCAAGGAGACTTCTGTTTGGTTTATTAACAAGCGTAAACGGAGTAGGACCAAAAGCAGGTATGGCGATTATGAATATAGGTAGCGAATCCCAGGTCCGGGCGGCTATAGCCAGCGGCGATACAAAGTTTATTAGTGCCGCAAAAGGAATTGGCAAGAAAGTTGCAGAGCGAGTGGTAGTGGATCTTAAAAATAAGGTTGGGCTAGAGGCAAGCGACGATGCTACAGACTTTTTGGGCGGCGCGCCAACAACCGACGAAGCAGTTCAGGCTTTGGTATCGCTTGGTTATTCATCTGAAGATGCAGTAGAGAGACTTCGCGGAATAGACAGTAATCTAAAAGCTGAAGATCGTATAAAACAAGCATTGAGAGGATAAAATGATTGGATTTGAACTGTGGCGAGATAAAACAACAGGTGTGGTTTTTTATTTTAGTCATTCTGACGAGAACCTTACAACTGGTGTTATGGAAATTCCTGCAAATACAGAACTACCAAAACATAGTCGACCGTTAGCGTATGAAAATCTGGTTCAAATAAGCGGGAAGTGCGTGATGGAGGTTTTTAACGACGATGATACGTCTCAAGAACTTACCTTGGCTGTCGGCGATACTTTGCGGATGAAAAAGGGACAGTCACACATTCATAAGAATCCGTTTGACCAGATATCCTCGACCCTCTTTAAAGCTGAAGGTGATATTTCTGAAGTAATGAAAGTTTTACGCACTAATTTTGAACAACTTGAGCCCGCTAAGAAGGACTTCACTAATGGCGATTGAGCGAATTGTTGACCCAAGTCAGGATGATGAGCCGGCTTCACCGGAAGAGCAACGGATTGAAAACGTTCTACGGCCAAAAACATTCGATGAATGGATTGGACAAGAGCGTATAAAAAAGAACCTGCAGGTTGCCATTGCAGCTGCCAAAAAACGCAAAGAGCCAATAGACCATGTGCTTTTATACGGTCCTCCTGGACTCGGTAAAACAACACTGGCCAGTATAATCGCTAATCAGATGGGCGCACAGATTCGTGTCACTAGTGGTCCAGCAATAGACCGTGCAGCTGATCTTGCCAGTATTCTTACTAACTTGGGTGATGGAGATGTCTTGTTTATCGACGAGATACACCGCTTGAATCGCAGCGTTGAAGAAGTGCTTTATAGTGCAATGGAAGATTACGCAATTGATATTATGCTGGGCAAGGGTCCTAGCGCCCGGAGTTTGCGCCTGGATGTACCAAAGTTCACGCTTATTGGAGCCACGACACGTACTGGGGCGCTTGCTGCGCCACTACGTGATCGTTTTGGCATGTTATACCGTCTTGAATATTACAATCCAGAAGAGATAGCCCAGATTGTGCAACGTTCAGCCAAACTGCTTGAATCTGATATTCACCCTGAAGCTGCAAAACTGCTTTCCACAAGGTCTCGACTTACACCTCGAATAGCCAACAGATTACTTAAGCGAGTACGTGATTACGCCGATGTTAACGGTGACGGCATAATTGATGCGGCTATAAGCGAAAAAGCCTTTGAATTACTTGATATCGATAAACACGGGCTTGATAGTGCCGATAGATTACTGCTAAATTCCATGATAGATAACCATGGGGGTGGTCCGGTAGGACTTAATACTCTCGCAGCTGTGCTAGGTGACGAGATAAGCACAGTCGAAGATTTTTATGAACCATATCTGATGCAGATAGGGTTTTTGGAGCGGACGCCGCGAGGACGTAAAGTCACACAAAAAGCTTATAAACACCTTGGAAAAACGGAAGATAATAAAAACGACCAGGCATCGTTGCTGTAGTGCCTGTCTAGCAGGTATACTTGAGAGTATATGGAACCAACAAATTTATCGCGTTTAGGAAAAAAGCTTTTTAGCGTCATTGAATTTGATAATGATGAAAAGCTTATTGCTGAGATTAAAAAACACCCATTCGGACTTTTGATAATCTATCTTTCAGGGGTTATTGTTTCAGTGATTTTATTTTCAGTTTTTTTGGGTATTGCTTGGTTTGCAGGCCAGGAATTATCTGGTCAATCCAACAATTACGATGATTTAATTGTGCTGATTGGCCTTATTCTATCTTTGTTTTCACTTATTGTTACGGGAATAGCGGGCCATATATATTCAAGCAATATAATGCTGGTTACCAATGAAAAGTTAGCCCAGGTTCTTTATTCGAGCCTGTTCAGTCGTAAAATTTCACAGCTAAGTATTGGCGACGTTCAAGACGTTACAGTTACTCAAAACGGCGTATTTCCAAGACTATTTAATTACGGAACAATTGTGGTTGAAACTGCTGGTGAACAGCAGAACTATACGTTTACGTACGCGCCAACGCCATATCATTTTGCAAAGCTAATGGTAGGATCACACGAAGAGAATTTACAGAAGTTTGGAAACTAGTCACTACTATTTTCTGCAAAAGGATTGTTCCTGGCGTCTTCATACAAAGCTTTTACTTCGATACTTTCTTCTGTAAGGCGTAACATTTGTTTTATTGAATTGTCATCTACTTTGAGCCTTTTTACTGTTTGCAACTCTTGTTCAATTGCGGTTTGATTCGGTTTTTTATTGGTAAGTGAACTTATAAAAAAGAATAGATAAATATAAATGCCAGCGAACAAAGCAAGAAATATTATGAGCCGAAATCTTTTTAAAAGATCTACAATTTGGCTGATTGGTAATTTTTGAAGTTGATTATTCATGGTGTGATGTAAACCAATACTGTTAGTCCCAGTTGAAAGCTTCCGGTTATGTCTCCGTCAGGGTTTATTTGCACTGACGAGATTGCTGATGTACGACGGTTGTTTTCTAGGCGTTCAAGAAAATTAATGATGGTTGGAAATTCAACACCTTTATCAATCGAAACAGTAAGTTCAAGCTGTGATAATCCAGGGATTCCTTCTACTTTATCTAGTTGAGTTTTTGATTGATCCTGAGTTTTACTTTTTGCATCACCTAGCTCTGAACTTGGAAATGATATACCCGATATGGTGACTCCTGATGCTCCCGCAAGAGAAACTAATTCGCGGATAGTGCGAGCTTGATCTTTTTCTTGTGGAACAATCGATTTAGCGACAGATTCTAATAACGAATATTGCTCAATCTCTGTCTTTGCCTGAATTAATGAACGTTCTTGTAATTCTAGAGCTGCTATTTTTACTTTTAGATTAGTTAACTGAGTACTTTTTTCAGATAAAAGCTTCTGACCAAAATAAGCACTAGCGACACTTCCTACTAGAAGCAAAACGAGCCCTACTACAAATAGTTGATAGAGTCGCTTACTATTCATTGCTTGACTCCTCTGTTTGATTCACGAGTAAGAACGGGCTGTTATCGCCGAATAGCGCTCGCATACTTACCGTGCATGGGTATTCAAACGCTAATGTTTCTGGCGCTGCTTCGGTTTCACAGTTTATATTTAAAATATCCGCTTGCGTAAATACGTTATTTTCTGGATCGGAAATGTTTACTTGAACTTGTGTTGCAGATTGATAATCTGTTGCACGTGCCGATAAATTTATGCCACCTTCGATGTCTTCAAGGCTAATATTGAGTAGAATTGCGTTCTCAGGAATGACTGCTCCGATGCGTTGAATAAGCTGCGACAAAAGAATTTTCTTTTCAAGGACCTTAAGTGCTAATTTAATGCTGTTGTCTATATCTTCTGTTTGCGCCCGTACACCTTCAATATCTTGTTCCTTTAAGCGTTTTTCAGTACTGCTTATCTGACCGTTTTGAGCATTAATAGACTGGTCAAGTTGATAAAAACCAAAACCAATAATGGCCCAAATGCCCAAGATTCCGATAGCAAATGCAAGACACCAGCGGACTAGTACCCTATTTTTTAGCCCGTAGGAGTTATTTTGTTTCTGGTCAGTAGGAAGTAGATTTATCATTTTAAGTAGACCTTGTGTGGATTCATGAGTGCAAGACCTGCGGCGGTTATATACATTGATTTTTCTGAAGAATTTGGGGGTTGTAGGTCCCCAAAAGTCAGTACTTGCCATGGATCACATAGGCGAACTGGAAGTCGGAGGGAGCTTGTTAAGTAGTCTGATAGTCCTGGCATGTTTGCACCACCACCGAGAGCTACAATCTGGCCTATTTTCTTGCCTTCATCGGACCTCTCTTCGTAGTAACGAACAACGCGGCGAATCTCTTTGACAATTTGTGACAAAATTGTGTCGAGACTTTCGGTTATTTCTTTTTGCTTTTTACTAAGGCTTAATCCGTATTTTGTCTTGATAATGTGTGCTTCACGTGCCGTAACATCAAGCTTCTGTGCAATTAGTTCAGTAAAAGTATCACCGCCACCAGGCACCGTTCCGGTAACGACCAAAGCTTTATCAAAAATTGTTATATCAGACGAAACGGAACCAAAATCTATAAGTACTGTTGGAATGTCATTGTCTTCAGCTTCAAAAAACAACCTACTATCTGCTGCGATTGTGGTTTCAATATTCGCAACCTCAAATCCCACTAAATTTGCAAAAGCCATATATGAGTCAACGACTTTTTTAGCAGAGGCAACGATCAATATGTCTGTACCGTCTGTTTTTTGTGACAAAATCTCGTGGTCGACATATAATTCTTCGCTTGGCATCGGGATATATTGCTCGACCTCACTATCGATAGCAGCTTGTAAATCTTTTTTTGATAAGTTGGGTAGGGTAACGGCGCGGTTATAAGTCTTTGAAGCTGGTATAGCCATTGCAACCCGCCTTGTGTTAATCTCGCCAATTATATTGTTACGAAATAGTGATTGCGTGATTTTGGCCAGTTCCACTGGATCTTGAATGATACCGTCTTTTATAACTTCGTTTTGAAATTGCGTAACGCCGTATCCTGTTACCAAGACTTTCTTTTTATTGGCGTGTTCTAGTTGCATAACTTTAAGACTGCTGAATCCTATATCCAGACCAAACAAGGGTTTATTTTTATAAAATAGTGCGTTCGACATAATGAATTAAAGCATAACCTTTATCTGTTTTAGTATAGCAAACAACTCCTCAAATACGCAGCTATGTTTACTGTTTTAATTTAAAAAGAGCTGTACTTACGCACAGCTCTTTTAAATACTAATACTTTAATCTAGTTGTTTAGGCTAGACTTTACAAAGTAGTTGTTTCCGTCTTCTTGAGTCTGTTCTGTAAATGTACCTATAACATAGCCAGTACAGTCATTTGAACAGCCTGTTGGGTATGCAGCATAGACATACGCACTTGATGTTGCAGTGTCGTCATTTGCAGCCGCCTGAACAGCAGTTGTTGCAGCCGCTTCATCAGCTACAGCGGCAAGAATCTCAATTGAGTTCGAACCACGTGGATCAGTTAAAGCACCGTCTTCAACGCCAGTTAATGAGTTGTTGTCGAACGTTTGCGGGTAGTAGTTGTTGTCGCCATGGAATGCTTCCAGTGCAGTAAACATACTGTTTATGTCACCAAGACGTGTTGCATCACGTGCTTTGGCTTGTGCACCTTGAATGTTTGTTAGTACAAGTCCTGCAAGAATCACAATAATTGCGATTACGATCAAGAGCTCGATAATTGTAAAGCCTTTTTGTCCGGCCCTTTTTAATGATGTAAGCATGGGATGCCCACCCTCCTTGAATTATTTATGATTATAAACTTTGAAGTCATTTTTGACTTATGATTATAGATTACCATAAGCACTAACATCTGCAAGTAGTTTTCAGCTATTACGACTTAAATTTGTGTGGACAGATTACTAATTGGACCAATGACGCTAGCCGCAATAAGCGCAACCATAACACCCATAATTACAATCATAATCGGCTCAATAATAGAGCTTAAACTATCAACGACCGCATCAACCTCTTCTTCGTAAAAGTCAGCCACTTTAAGTAGAATTTCATCCGTCTCCCCGGTTTCTTCACCAATTGCCATCATTTGACTGACAATAGGCGGAAACACACTGCTTGCAGCGAGCGGCTCAGACAATTGCTTTCCGTTTGTAACTTCCTTGATGGCAATTTTTAGCTCTTTTTCTAATACTGCATTTCCAATCGCTTTTGAAGTAACTTCTAGTGTTTCAACTACGGATACACCAGCGCTCATTAAGGCTGCAAATATCCTTGAGAAACGTGCAATTGCAACTTTTATAACGACTGTTTTAAGGACCGGCACTTTTAATAAGAATTGGTCTTTTCGGAGTCTTCCACTTGTTGTTTTTACATATCTGCGCAAGAAAAAGAGTCCAAAGAAAAGACCCCCAATTATCAAGAACCAATAATTAACCATGACTGCACTAATAGAAAGCATGGTTTGAGTTAATGCCGGCAGTTCCGCGTCTGGACCCCCAAGTTCTTTAATAATTCCTCCAATTTTAGGCATTGCAATAAGCATGAGACCTAGGAAAACAATCATAGTAATCGAAAGCAGGATAATAGGATAAGTCATAGCACTTTTGAATTTGCCTCTGATTTTGGCATCTTTTTCTTGCTGTACAGCAAGTTTTTTGAGAATTTCATCTAAAATACCTCCAGCTTCACCCGCACGAACCATATTTATATAGATAGGAGAAAAAATGTCGTTGTGCTTTTCAAGTGTGTCGGCAAGTGAAAGCCCACCTTCTACTTCTTTCGTTATGTCTTCAATACTTTCTTTTAGCGTGTTGTTATCTGTTTGTTGAGAAAGTGTTGAAAGCGATCGAACAAGCGGAACACCCGCGTTAATCATCGTTGCAAGTTGACGAGTAAACACCACGAGGTCTTTGAGTTTTACTTTCTTTTTCTTTAGTGAAAGGTTATTAAAATCAATTTTTTTCTTCTTTGGTTTGACCACGAGTGGTTGTAGACCACGACGTCTAAGAGACTCATTTGCCGCAGCTTCGGTTGCGGCATCGATATCGCCAGTTATGCGTTTTGCATCTTTTGAAATTGCCGTGTAAGTAAATACCATAATTATTCCCGTGTTACTCTTAGAATTTCTTCAATACTCGTCATGCCAATAGCCGCCTTTACAAGCCCATCAACCTGCATTGTTGACATGCCTTCTTTAATAGCCTGGTTCTGAATTTGCTCACTAGTCGCGCTTGAAATAATCATTTTTTCTACATCTGATGAAATATTAAGAACTTCATAAATACCCATTCGCCCACGGTAACCAGTATGACCTTCATTTAGATTGTCTTTCGGTCGCCAAAAAGTCAATTTAGTTGATTTTGGTTTTCCGAAAGCTTCCCGAGCCTTATCTATAAGTGATGTTATGGCCTTCCAATCCTCGGCAGTCTTTATACTGAATGCACGCTCAATCTCAGCTTTTTCTTTAGCCTCTGGCTCATACTCTTCACATTCTTCAGGAACAATTCGACGAACAAGACGTTGTCCAATTACGACTCGAACCACAGAAGAAATCAAAAAAGGTTCAATATTCATATCAAGCAATCGAGGCAAGCAAGTTGCGGCGTTGTTAGTGTGAAGTGTTGAGAAAACTAAGTGCCCCGTTAGGGCTGCTTGTACTCCGAGACCTGCAGTTTCTCCATCTCGAATCTCACCAACCATAATAATGTTTGGATCTTGCCTCAGGAGCGCGCGCAGTCCATTAATAAAAGTCATTCCAGCTTTGACGTTTACCTGCGTCTGATTAACTCCCTCTAGACGGTATTCAACCGGGTCTTCAACTGTAGAAATGTTAACGTCTGGCTTGTTTAAAATATTTAATACGCTATGCAAGGTTGTTGATTTTCCTGAACCAGTCGGTCCTGTGACTAGCACCATTCCGTGCGGTTGCTTGATTGCTTTTTGGATATTCTCAAGCGCAAGACCCCAGAATCCAAGTTTCTCTAAGCTCAGCGGCTCACTAGACTCGTCCAAAACACGCATAACTACTTTTTCGCCATCTTGAACTGGGAGTGTAGATACGCGAAAAGCAAAAATGCGGCCGTTCATAGTTATCTTAAATCGTCCGTCTTGAGGTGCTCGGCGTTCGTCGATTTTTAGGTTCGAAAGAATCTTAATCCTAGATACTAGTGCAGATTGCGTTTTGCGTGGTAGTTTGTTGGCTTCACGAAGCACTCCGTCGATTCGATAACGAATTTGTAGATTAACATCACGAGGTTCAATATGAATATCGCTTGCACCAGATTTGATTGCATACTCAATTATTAAGTTTACAGTTTGAGCAATTGGAGAGTCTTCCGCAACATCTTCTTCACTGACGTCCTCATTAACTTCATCGTCACTGCCGTCAGTTTCCGAGGCTACTTTACTTATTTCACTGCCGATATTCCCACGGTATTGGTCAAGAGCATTTAATATATTTGTTCTGGTAGCTACAGTGACTTTAAGTTCTGAACCAAGTAGTTTTTGTAAAAAGTTAATTGCCTGTACATCATCTGGGTCGGCCATTGCGACTTCTTTGGTACCATCATCGGAAACGCCGGTTATTACTGCCGCGTATTGTCGTGCAGTTCGTTCCGGCACTAATCCAAGCAGTTCTTTGCTTAGACCTTTTACGTCGATTTCCACAAAGGGAACATCGATTTCTTCTGCATAAGCTTTAGTTAGATCTGACTCGGAAATGAGGTTTGATGATAAGACGATGTCTTGAAGAGGTTTCTTCTCTTCCTTGACGCGCTCATGTAAATCATCAAGTTGGTCTTTCTTGACGTCCATTTTTTTTAGTAGTTCTTCAACAAATTGATCGGATATTCTCATAGCGCTTGTGGTTGATTATATATGTTTAAGCATGCGCGGTCCACCAGTGAATGCTATAATTTAGCTTAGTAATCAATTGACGGAGGGAACATGGCTAAAAAGTCCGATAAGGCTGCAAAGACAGTAAATGAAAGTGGTGGGGACAAAGAAGGCAAAATCAAAGCATTAGGATTGGCTGTTGACCAGATTGAAAAACAGTTTGGCAAAGGTTCAATCATGAAGCTTGGTGAGTCATACAAAATTGACATAGAAACCACTTCTACTGGAAGCGTAGGCTTGGACTTGGCACTTGGCGGTGGAATTCCAAGAGGCCGAATTGTTGAGGTGTACGGCCCAGAATCTAGCGGTAAAACAACACTTACGTTGCACGCTATTGCAGAGATACAAAAAACAGGCGGAACTGCTGCATTTATTGATGCCGAGCACGCACTTGATCCGGCATATGCTAAGAGAATCGGAGTAGACGTAGACAACCTTTTACTTTCACAGCCAGACAACGGCGAACAAGCTTTAGAGATTGTAGAGACTTTGGTGCGTTCAAGTGCAGTCGATTTAATTGTTGTTGACTCTGTTGCAGCACTAACGCCTCGGGCAGAAATCGAAGGCGACATGGGCGACAGCCACATGGGTCTTCAGGCGCGATTGATGAGCCAGGCGCTCCGTAAGCTAACTGGCGTTATCTCTCGCAGCAAAACCACAGTTATTTTCATTAACCAGATTCGCATGAAGATTGGCGTGATGTTTGGTAATCCAGAGACTACAACAGGTGGAAACGCACTTAAATTTTATGCAAGTGTTCGCATGGATATCCGTAGAACATCGCAAATTAAAAATGGTGACGATATTATTGGTAACCACTGCAAAGTTAAAGTGGTCAAAAACAAGATTGCGCCACCGTTTAGGGTCGCTGAGTTCGACATTATGTATAACAAAGGAATAAGCGCCAGTGGGGATGTACTAGATCTTGCTGTTAAGTACGAAATCGTAGAAAAAGCTGGTGCGTGGTATGCCTATAAAGAAGAGAAAATCGGCCAAGGCCGAGAAGCCAGCAAAGAATATCTAGAAGCAAATCCAAAAGTCATGAAAGAACTAGACACTAAAGTGCGCGAAGCCGCCGTCAAAGCCGAGGCATAAAATGGGGGAGCACAATCGTATTGATGCCTTAGCAGGCCCCCGAAGGCTATTTTTCGGTGCTCACTACGAAGTAAGTCCAGGTCGTCCTTATC
Source organism: Saccharimonadales bacterium (SeqCode) (assembly GCA_038316995.1). GTDB lineage: Bacteria > Patescibacteriota > Saccharimonadia > Saccharimonadales > JAXHNE01 > JAXHNE01. The sequence goes on from JBBQAZ010000013.1 coordinate 13,965, forward strand.
CGGCCAATCATGAGCCTTCCGAAAGTGCTAAGCAAAAATTGTTTGAAACTAAGCAAAAAATTGAGCAGCTAAAATCAGTTGGAGAAGTTGCTGTGCTTACTCAGATAGATGCGCCTCCAGAAATAATACTTGGATTCCCAGATACGCCAGACCCAGGGAGTCTAAAAGAAACAGCGGTAAGTGTTAAAGAAGAAAAATGACGGGGACGAATCATTTTTTGGTTGGGGCGGGTATTGGGTTGAGTGTTGCGTCGCCAATTATTGCACTTCCTCTTGCATTTATGAGTCACTTTGTTCTTGATGCATTGCCGCATTACGGTGCGCCATTCGATGAAAAAGCTGGAAAAAGACCACCACTGTTTGGATATGTTACGAGCATTGATACGCCAATAGGTTTTGCGCTGTTACTTGCAGCCGCCATTACCCAACCATGGCTTGTGCCTGCCTGTATGGTGTTGGCTTTGTCGCCAGACTTTGTATGGATTTATAAATATGTTTTCAAAGAAGATTTCGGAAAACTCCCGCCGACCAAAAAAGGTCCGATTTCTCAGTTTCACAAAGACATTCAGAGATACGAAAGAAGCTGGGGAATTTATGTAGAAATGATTTTTGCTTTAATAGTGGGTGCTTTAGTTTTTTCTCTGTTATGAAAGTAACAGCTATCACTGTTCAGGTTAAGAATAAATCTCGTTATTCGGTTTTTATAGATGAAAAGTATAGTTTTTCATTTAATCAAGACGGGTTGCTTAGCGCAGGCCTCCGTATTGGAGATGAATTAACTGAATCAGACATTAATAAATTAAAAAAAAACTCAGAGGACGGAAAGCTATACGATAGATTAATAGGATTACTGGCAAGCCGGCCACGAAGTCGTTGGGAATTAGAAAACTACTTATACCGCAAAAAAACTGATCCTGAAACTCAAGAACAACTACTAAACAAGCTTGAAGACAAGAAGCTAATCAATGACTTGGACTTTGCTCGGCGCTGGGTAGAAAACCGTAGACTGCTTAAATCGATGAGCCAAAGAAAATTAATGGTAGAGCTGCAGCAAAAACGTATTAGTAGCCAAGTGATCAATGAGGTACTGGCAGCAGATGAAACAGATGAGAAACAAGTTCTGCGTGATCTAGTTGAAAAAAAGCAGCACTTGTCTAAATATAAAAATGACAAACAAAAATTTATGCAATTTCTGGCCCGCCAAGGCTTTAATTATGGCGATATAAAAGAAGTTTTAGAAGAGAGTAAAGACTAAGAAGTTGCCGCGGCCGGGCTGCCAGTCAATGATCTTCTTGTGCCAGTAGTTACTTTTATGGCTTCTTTGGGGTCTTTTACTTTGATGTGTTTTGGCGTAATTTCAATAATTCGATCCCGCGTAACACTCAGTTGCCCAGTAGTTAGGCTTTTAAGAATATGTTGACCAACATAAAGTTTTTGAATATACAGTGTTTCTGCTTCAACCGCGTAATCAACAACCTTACCAAGTCTTCTTCTTTTATCTACAATTACGGGTTTTCCAAGTAATTGATAGCGTATTCCAATAATCTTTTCATGGCGAACCAAGTCTTCACTATCAACCAAAACCGAATGATCATCTACCGCAAAACCTTGGGGCAGGCTATCTCTTATATCTTGTGACAATAAAATTAGTTCTTTCTTTTCAAATTTGTCCTGGCAAAAGAACCCTTCGATTTTTAAGTTATTAGGATTGATTAGTGGTTCTGTAGCAACAGCAATCTGACCTCCGGTTCGCAGGCTCATTATTGGTTTATTATAGTAAGCGGTACTAAGCTGTAGCATTTCGTCGCTTATTGTAACGGGTTTTTACTATAGTGGCTATAACTTGTTAACAGAGGGTCTTTCAGTATATGCTTTAAGTAATGAAATTTTCTGTACTTTCAGCTGAAGCACAGGCAACCGAGATGATTGCGGAGCAAATTGGCAAAAAACTTCGCGGTGGCGAGGTTCTGGAGCTTATTTCTGACCTCGGTGGTGGTAAAACGACGTTTATGCGAGGACTGGTGCGAGGGGCTCAGAGTGAAGATGTGGTGTCCAGCCCGACGTTTACAATAAGCAAAGTCTACATTGCTCCAAACTTTGAAATTCATCATTTTGATTTCTATCGTTTACCAGAACCTGGGTTAATTGCGCACGAACTAGAAGATTTAGTTGGCGACCCTGGCAGTGTTGTAGCCGTTGAATGGGCACAAGATGTTCTGCATGTATTACCAGAAAATCGCTTAACCCTCAGATTAGAAGCTCATAGTGATTTGGAAAGAAAAGTGTTTTTTGACTGCGCCTCTACACTTGACTACCTCCTAGAAGGGCTTTCATGATACTTGCACTCCGGACGGATAAACCTGATTCCGAATTGTACATTCTTGATGACGAGGGAAAGCAAATAGACAGTGAAGTCTGGGCGGCGCATCGCCAGCTAGCATCAACGTTACACAATAAAATAGATGAATTGCTGTCTAAAAATCACCAAACATTTAGTGACGCCCGCGGAATCATCGTGTTTAAGGGGCCAGGCAGTTTTACTGGGCTAAGGATTGGCACTGCTGTTGCAAATGCACTATCTGATTCTTTTCAGATCCCGGTAGTTGGAGTGAATGGGGATAACTGGCTAGAAAGTGGCCTTGCTGAAATCAAGCACGCAGACACTGATAATAAAATTATTCCAGAGTATGGATCTTTGCCGCTCACTACTCCCCAAAAGCGTTAGCTTGTTTGACAGCATCTACGATTATTCTTATAGTTAAGATGTAAATAGCAAATAAAAATGCAGCATACACGTCCACATAATCGTCGCGACTTTCAGAAACAAGCGGGTGTCAGGCCATCGGTAGATGGATTTACGCCGCGCAGTGCACCAATTGACTATCAAAGACGATCAAAAGAAATTTTACCCGGGAATGACACAGAGTACATGATTTCGCTGGGGTCTAGGGCCTCTAGGCGCAATGAGCAACTAAACGCTACTCCGACTATTCGTGAATTTATATTGAAAAAAATTCATAAAATTAGCCAGTCAATCAATTTCCAAAATCTTCTCAATCAATCGTCTCTATTGGCCGTCATCGGTATAACCACACTAGTGTTACTCGTTGGTTTTACTATCACAAAATCTGTAAATCCCGTTACGGCCGACAAAGACGGTCAACAAATGCTCCAGGATAATGGAGACACACCAAACGATAAACTTGTCTATAACCAGCTAGGTTACTCGACTGCTCCTGATCTTCCAAAGACTCTTACTATTAGAAAACTAGGCGTAAATTCCAGAGTTACAAGATTATCTGTTCGTGAAAATAGCGAACCAAAATTTCCTGGCAATATTTATGATGTTGGTTGGTATGAAAATAGCGCAAAACCAGGCGAGGAAGGCGCCAGTCTTTTAATTGGGCATGTTAAGGGATCGGAAAAATCTGGCGTTTTCCATGATCTCACAAGCCTTGTTCCAGGTGACGAGTTTCAGGTAGAGCTTGGAGACGGTACGATTAAGAATTATTACATTGTAAAAATGGAGGCCTACAAGCGAAATAGCGCCGATATAGATTCTTTAACAAAATCTATAATGCCAGGTAAACCCGGTTTGAATCTGCTTACCGCAGTTGGAGCTTTTGAATCAAACTCGGATGTAGTTCAGCAGCTTGGAGTGTTTGCAGTAGAGAAAATAACAGCTGCACAAAACTAAATTATTTACGTGCAGAGCAGAAATAATTTTGTTTTTATTGCGAATCATTCCACGAGCACGTATATTAATAAGTAGGATTTTATTTGAGAGTCCAACATATATTATTTTTTGATTATCTTTGAGTTTTAAATGAACTAATGAAGTGATAGTGATCGTTCATTTTCTCGAAGGCTTCTGTAGAAAGGAACGACATGGAACCATTAACGTTATTGCTCGCTATTGGCGGAGTAGTTGCTGGATTTGGCGCAAGCACTGCAGCCTCAAGCAAAAAAATTGAAGCTGCGAACAACAAGGCCGACAAGGAACTAAAAAATGCTAAAAAGGAGGCCGAAAAGGCTTTAGATGATGCCAAGCGTGAGGCGTCTAAGGTAGAAGGTAACGCCCGTAAAGACGAAGAAGAGCGTCGCCGTGAGATTAAAGAAATTGAAAAGCGTCTAGTTAAACGCGAGGAAAACCTAGACTCAAAACTGGATGAAATCGATAAGCGTGCTGAACGACTTCGCAAAGGTGAGGACGAAGTAGAAGAGCTGAAAAATGAAATTCGAACAATTCGCGTAAAACAACAAGACAAGTTAGAAAAGATTGCGAAACTTAAAAAAGAAGATGCAGCCGAAAAACTTATGAAAATGACCGAACGCGATATTCGCGATGATTTGATTGGGTTGGTTGCCAAGCTACAGAACGAAGCCAAAGAAGACGCAGAAGAAAAAGCCTCTGCAATATTGGTTGGTGCAATGGAACGTATGGCGAGCGAAGTAACTTCTGAACGAACCGTAAGTGCCGTTAAACTCACCGACGATGACATGAAGGGACGTATCATTGGAAAAGAAGGCCGTAACATTCAGGCTATCCAGCGCGCAACAGGCGTTGATATCATGGTGGACGACACCCCAGGTATGATTATTCTGAGTAGTTTTGACCCTGTTCGCCGCGAAATCGCACGCGTAACACTAGAAATGCTCATGAAAGATGGGCGTATTCATCCCGGACGTATTGAAGAAGTATACGAAAAAGCTCAAAAACAGGTCCAAAAAGAAGTAACTCGTGCCGGAGAAGACGCCGCCCGAGAAGTCGGAATCATAGGTATTCCTAAAGAAGTTCTGCAACTACTTGGTGAACTTAAGTTCCGTACAAGTTACGGCCAAAATGTACTCAAACACAGCACGGAAATGGCACACATTGCAGGAATTATCGCTGAAGAACTTGGCGCAGACGTAAAAGTTTCTAAGTACGCCGCACTTGTTCATGATCTTGGCAAGGCATTGACTCATAAAATGGAAGGTAAGCATCACCACATTAGCGGTGAAATGTTACGCAAATATGGAGCGCCAGAAGAAGTTTGTCATGCAGCAGAAGCTCACCATGACGACGTTGAAGCCACCACCACAGAAGCACTTATTGTCCGCGTCGTCGATGCCATTAGCGCCGCCCGCCCGGGCGCACGTAACGTTTCTGCAGAAAATTTTTCAGAACGAATGAAAGATCTTGAAAACATAGCCAACGGATTTAAAGGCATTGAAAAATCATACGCAATTAGCGCTGGCCGTGAGGTACGTGTGTTTGTACGCCCAGGCGATGTCGATGACCTATCGGCAATCCGCTTGGCTCGTGACATTGCGAACAAGATTGAATCAACTATGCAGTATCCAGGTACGGTAAAAGTAAATGTCATCCGCGAAACCCGTGCAATAGAATTCGCCAAGTAATGCGATTCCAGTACAATTAGGTTATGCAAACAGAGATTGAGGCTAAGTTTTTAAATGTAAATCACAATTCAATGCGTGAAAAGTTGAAGTTAAGTGGTGCAACAATCATGAAGCCTATGACCTTAATGAAACGAGCTATGTTTGACAATATGAATGATGATTTTTTCAAAGATGGCGGACGGCGGCTTCGGGTAAGGGATGAAGGCAGTAAAATTACAGCTACCTACAAAGCCGATGGCCTTGGTGTTTACGATCATGAAGTAGAAGTTCGGGTAGATTCCTACGAAAATACGATAAAACTTTTTGAGTCAATTGGGTACAAGGTAATAAGTACGCAAGAATCAAAGAGGGAAACGTGGGATTTGAACGGCGCAGAGGTCGTACTAGACGAATGGCCTTGGTTAGCGCCGTACATAGAAATAGAAGGAAAGTCAGAACAACTCATAAAAGATACCGCTGAATTGCTTGGATTTTCTTGGGATGATGCAGTGTTTGGAAGCGTCGACGAAGCCTACAAAAGACAGTACATAGGCATGACCGAAGAAGATTCTATAGGTTTTGTAAAAGAAGTAACATTTGACGATTCACTACCAGACTATTTAAAAGAAAGAGTAAGCAGCCATGAGTGAAATTAAATTTAAATTAAATTTAAATTTAATTTATAACAGTGGGGAAGTTGCATGAGCACTTCAAAACCGGCTAAAATTCCGGTAATTTCAAGTAGTACCAAATTACTTTGTTTCGATCTTGAGACCAATGCGCTTCACGGCCAGACCTTTGCAATTGGCGCATTGGTTATTGATGCAGACGGAATGGTACACGATGAGTTTACAGCTAGGGTAAAAATTAATGAAGAAGTTGATGACTGGGTCCAAAATAACGTTTTGCCTGTAATTGACGACATGGCAATAACGCATGGCAGTTATGAAGCAATGCGGGAATCATTCTGGCGCTGGTTTGTAGCAGCACAAGAAAAAAGTGACTATGTTTTGGTAAGTAACGGCTACCCTGTTGAATATCGGTTTTTACTGGATTGCCAAGACGCAAACTTAGACGAAAGATATTGGCAGCACCCCTTTCCGATAATTGACCTTACGTCGATGCTTTTGTTACTAAAACTTACCCACGGTCTAGATAAAAAGACGCTATCTGAAAGTGTGCAACAAAATGTCAGCTATAGAGCGCATCATCCCTTAGATGATGCAAAGAAGGCTGCGTTAATGGCGTTCGAAGCTATTAAAATAGCCAGTCTGACAAATTAATTCTGTTATAGTAGTAGGCACAAGCAAAATAATGTGGTGGGAAAAGGGAGAAAAAGAGTGAGGGAAAAACTTAAAGCTCTTGACCGCAATATTGTTGCACTCGTGGTCATAGCAATTTTAGTAGTGGGCGGATTAGTATTATTCGGTTCAAATGACGACACAACAAAAAATGAAACAGCAAAAGCTCAGCAAAACAGCGAGCAAAAGGAAGAAAAAAAGACAGAATCTGATTCAGAAGAGAACGCCGAGAAAGTCATTGAAAATAAGGAACATGACGACACTAATGAAGACGGACATGATGACGATGACGAGGCAAAAGAGACAGAGGAATCAGAAACTGCTACAACTGACAATGATGGTCCGTATAGCTATGTTGCACAGGCCGGTGATTCATATACCAAGATGGCTCGTAAGGCAGTTCAAACGTATGGGATTGTAAACAAGGTTACTCTTACAGAAGCACAGATTATCTATGCGGAGACAGTACTGACGCAAGCTGCACAAGCCAAGACACTTGAAGTTGGCGAATCGGTCAAGATTAGTGAAGAAACGCTTAGAAGTACGGTTGATCGAGCAATGAATCTTGATGAAACTGCGGAAGCAAACTGGGCTACTTATGTACAGTTTGTTGACTTCAATACCGACAAAGTGGGCGAATCACAGTCATAACCCCTGGTCGTCCGCTGTAAATCTGCTATAATACCCTAGTTTTCTGGCATAAATTGCTTGCCAGAACAACGGGGTGTGGCGCAGTTGGCTAGTGTGAGGATTGCCCGTGGCAATCTGCAAGAAAATCTTCACTTGCAAACTTGTTTGCAAAGCAGAAGTTTTGGGGTCGCAGAATGTGACCGCGGTTTGGGAAACCAAGCACACTACTAGATCTAACTGTTGCGTACACTATATACTGATTAAACACCTATCGGGGTGTGGCGCAGTTGGCTAGCGCGCGCGGTTTGGGACCGTGAGGTCGGAGGTTCGAGTCCTCTCACCCCGACCATGAACGTAATCACCAGATTTTATGAACCCATCCCA
>JBBQAZ010000014.1:0-21610 GCA_038316995.1 Saccharimonadales bacterium (SeqCode)
CGGAATCGTTGAGCGATGTGCTTAAGACGTCGTTTCATTGCAAACCTATTTTCTAGTAGTTCTGCCTCAAGTTCTGCTGTTGTTTCGTTAGAAACATGATCCCTTGGTTCATTCGCATTATATAAATATTGCTCAAAAAAAACTTTTGGGTGTTTTTGCTGTTTGTTTTTTATTGCGCTGTATGAATGCGACATATATCACCTTTCGTTATTTGCCTTATAGAACAAAGCCTAGCAGTTTCGGTAACACCCTCCTTCCCAATGATGTGCGTCATAATGTTGGCTTACTACCAAGTATCATAGTTATAATGCTTTCGGTTGTCTGTGCGCGTCATCACTAGCTTGCAGTCTACTATGCATATAATAAGTCTATTATGCCCAGAAATTAGTAGACCACCAGTGTCTCATTTATCTCGTTTACTCTCAAAACTGCTATAATATGATACAAGGTCTGAGTTACAGACTGTTTTTCTGTGAATTTATGAGGAGGAAAATGACAAGTCCAAATGAAATGGCCGGACAGGGCACATATAGAACAATCAGTACACTTGGTGTTGGCTTTGCGCCTACTCGAACACCGGCTAAGCAACTTAGTTTGGTGGAACGGCTAGAGTTAAAGCCACGAGATTTGCGCGATCCGTTCTTAAGAACAGCCCAGAAACGCTGGGATTCTATTTACTTTGATAAACACTACACAAGGGAAAGCAATGGGACGAGTTTTGTCGATGCTAAAACGTCCCATATAGGAGAACACATCGCGAAAGCACTCAAAAAGGTGCGATTGCTTGCTGCGGAACCGGAAAATGTATTCTTTATTGAAGCCGTGCGCAACGAAGCGTTGCCCGACTCTGCCATATATAGAACTCAGCTTGCAAACACCCTCGGCTACAACATTCGCATGGGTCTAGGCTCGGCAACAAATAAATCCAGCGACCTTCAAGTTGCTAAAGACTATCTAATAGATGCATTGCCGCAGCACTACACCGAACCACAAGAACACCAGTCGCGCGATGCAAGCCTACGATCTCTTGTAAGAAACGAAGGAATCCCGGCATTACACATGGCCCACTTAGTTCTTTGTAACTATTTTGATATCGAACCACAACAAGCTCACCTTGATCGGCTTACACTTCCGTCTGAAATTATAAGCGTGAGTTAGCTCTAGCTGACTTTTGTACCGATTGCATCGCCTTCAATTACGCCAGAGATATTTCCTGCGACCATAGCATCAAAAACAATTACAGGCATTTTTTGCTCCATGGCTAGCCCTAGAGCGGCCTTGTCCATGACTTTAATGGCACTATTTTCTACTGCACTTTGGTAATCGAGTTCTTTAAATCTCACTGCATCGTCAAATTCTGTTGGGTCTTTATCGTACACACCGTCCACTTTTGTTGCCTTTAATACTGCTTCACAGCTTAATTCAAGTGCCAAGTTTACAGCCGCCGTATCATGCGTAAAGTATGGGCGCCCAAGACCGCCAGCGATCAGAACTACGCGACCACGTTCTAAATGTTTTTCTGCGAGTCTAAAAGAATACGATTCTGCTATTTGTTCGGCATAAATATTGCTTAAGCAACGCGTCTTTAACCCTTCTGATTCAAATATATCAGTAAGTGCCATTGCATTTATAAGTCCTGAAAGCATGCCCATTTGGTCTCCAGTTACACGTTTAATTCCATGACCGGCAACGTCTGCACCTCTCACCATATTACCTCCGCCAACTACCACCAGAATTTCACATCCGTTGGATTGTGCGGACTTAATTTCTGCTGCGAAGTATTTAGCCGTATCTAAATCTACTCCAAATTCGTGTTTTCCAGCTAGCTGTTCACCGGATATTTTTAGTAAAACTCTTTTGTACATTGAGTTTTATTGTAACAGAAACCCATCTGCGACATATTCTTAAACATAAGCATTTTTCTGATCGAGCAATGAAGGATATGCTATAGACTATGAGCAAACACCAAGCGCGTTTTACATATGAACAGGCAATATTACCGGAATTTCTGGAAATACCGACATTATGCGATATGGTTCCAGGCGATATCTATAGCGTTAGCGATGAGCATTTTGTAGTAGACGAACATCGACGTTGTTGGCTGGACGGAAATGCTGAATTCTCATCTGAATTTGAAGGATGGGGCAACGAGATTACTATTATTCGCTTGAACGAAGGCTATGTTGTCGACTTATCTCAAGAGGAAACGAAGGAAGCTCGTTTCAGTCCAACATCTGCAGATGATATACGAGATGAGATTGGAGACAACTTACTGCCAGTAATTGGATTTATTATTAGCAACAAGGATCTATTGGATTTTGATGTTCAGTTTCACGAGCAAATTGGGCGCCATTACGTTGGTAAAAAGATTCGAAAACAGGTTAAAAAACAGCTTAACCAATCACAGATGCTAGCTAAAATTTCAATAGAAGAAAAAACTAACTGATACAATAATTACATGAAGATTTATTCGTGGAATATGAATGGGATTAGGGCTGTAATACGTAAAGAGTTATTAATGCCCTTTATAAATGATCACCAACCGGACATTTTATGCATTCAAGAAACAAAGGCACAACAGGGGCAAGCAGAAATTGACCTCCCAGAATATGAAGAATATTGGAATAGTGCAGAAAAAAAGGGCTACAGCGGAACAGCAATTTTTACTAAGATTAAACCAATAAAAGTCGTAAACAATATTCCAGAAAAATATATAAAAGATAGTGGGCTCGGCGCCGACGGCTATGGAGACGCAAACAAAGAGGGCAGGGTAATCGCAGCAGAGTTCGACGATTTTTACGTTGTAACCTGCTATACCCCAAACGCGAAGGACAAGTTAGCGCGCATAGAACTCAGGCAAGACTGGGATAAGGCTATTATTGCTTACTGTGCGGACTTGCAAAAGAAAAAGCCAGTTATTTATTGCGGAGATATGAACGTTGCTCACCACGAAATTGACTTAGCACGTCCTAAAGAAAACGAAGGCAATAAAGGTTTTTCCCGCCAAGAACGCGACGGATTTGAAAATTGGTTGTCGGCTGGATTTGTAGATACATTTAGAATGTTTGAAACTGGGGGAGAATACTATACCTGGTGGACAGCTTGGGGTGGAGCGCGGGACAGAAACGTTGGGTGGCGGATTGATTACTTTTTGGTATCAAGCATTCTCCAAGAACGTATTGAAAGCGCGCAAATCCACGCAGATGTCATGGGCTCAGATCACTGTCCAGTAAGTATTGAGATTAACTAATGCCCGAAATAGTAACTTTAGTTGACGAAAATGATAACCCTGTTGGAACCAAAGATAGAGCATTATTGGGCGAAGATGACAGATGGCGGATAGTCACTGTCTGGGTGCTCAATTCGAATAACGAACTGCTTATCGCCAAAAGATCTATGAACAAAAAAACAAATCCAGGTAAATGGGGGCCATCAGTTGCCGGTACTGTTGAGGACGGCGATAGCTACAGGGAAACCGCACTACGCGAAGTTCAAGAGGAAATTGGCGTTACACTTTCCTTAATAGATGGTGCACTTATTATGCACGATGAAGACTTAGGTTCTCGCGCAAACAAAAACTTCATAGCTCATACGGAATTACCGATTGAGGCTTTTACGATTCAAGCAGAAGAAGTGGACGCCATTGCATGGATATCCATTCCAGAATTGTTAAGAGAAATTAAAGAGATTCCTGAAAAATACTTACTAGGAATGGAATCGATCATAGGGGTTATCGAAAATGAATAAGGACGAGTTCACCAATCATGTATTGCATTTGGCTGTAAACGAGCAGCATTCACTTTATGTGCAAGACTGGGGAAATCCAGATGCAAAAGTTCCGATTATTTCACTGCACGGTGGACCAGGTGGGCAGTCCAAAGACTCGCACAAAGGTGATTACGACCCATCTAAGCAACGTGTAATTTTCTATGACCAACGTGGATGCGGTCAAAGCCTCCCGTATGGCAGTCTGGAAGACAACACTATAGATGACTTAATAAGCGACATCACAGCAATAGCCGATAAACTAGGAATTCAAAAGTTTGTCTTGAAGGGACAGTCGTGGGGATCTTGTCTTGCTCTAGCCTATGGAATTAAGCATCCTGACAGAGTTATTGGAATGGTAATTGGTGGCGTTTTTACAGGTTCAAAATCAGAAATTGACTGGCTGCAAAATGGTCTGTTTGAGACATTTTACCCGGATGCTTGGCAGAATTATCTTAATGAAACTCCAAAAACGCACAGAGGCAACCCCAGTGCTTATCATTTTGACAAAGTTTTTAATGGGAACGAAAGCGAACAGAAAAAGTCAGCCTTTGCCTACCAATCTCTGGAAGGAAGCATAATCAAGCTTGACGATAGAACGCGGCAAACAGATTATGAAGAATACGATCCAAGCGGGATCAAAATAGAGCTGAACTATATGAAACATAACTGTTTTATGCCTAATAATCACATACTCAGCAACGCATATAAATTAACTATGCCAATTACAATTATCCAAGGAAGATACGACATGGTCTGTCCTCCAAAAACTGCCTTTGAGCTGCATGAACAATTACCAAATAGTCAGCTTTACACTACGCTTAGTGGCCACGCGTCAGAACACGAAGACGTCCAACTCAAACGTCAAGCTATCTCATATCTAACTAATTAACAGTAGTGATATACTGTTGTAATGAGTGAGGCTATAAGAATTCTTGTTGCATCTCAAAACAAGGTAAAATCTGCTGCGACTTTTGACGCCTTTAATGAATATTTGAATACTGAGTGTTCCGTGGAATTATCCAAAGATCCGATTAAAAGCGGTGTTGCCGACCAGCCACTGAGCTTAGTTGAAACTGCACTTGGCGCAGTGAACAGAATTTCACAAATTTCTAAAAATCCAAATTACGACTATTTTGTTGCAGTTGAAGGCGGAATGTACAGTGTGGCAATCAATGGAATAAAACAATGGTACGAAAGTGCCTGTGCGGCAGTCGCCACGCCAAACACGAAACCAAGTGTTGCCTTTGGGCCGGCATATCCTGTTCCAAAAAAATTATCAGTGCACATAGAAAAGGGACTAGATCTTAATCAAGCGATGGAAATCGAGACAGGCATCAAGGAAATTGGTAATTCTGTTGGATTTAATGGTTGGCTCACAAACGACAGATTTGATCGCCGCAGAGCATCAAGCCAGGCAGTCATACTAGCTTTGTACGGACATAGTCATGGGTAAACAATTTGCAGTTTTTGATATTGATGGGACTCTGTTTAGGAGTGGTCTTTATCGTGAAGTGTTTAACAAGCTGATTGATATGGGTGCTTTACCTGAGTCACTACAAGACAGTTTGTCTGACAAGCAAAATGCCTGGCGTCGTCGATCGCATGGTAGAGCTTTTAAAGAATTTGAGCAGTCTATGGCCGAGCTTATGGACGAACATCTGCCGCGTTTGAAAATTTCCGATTTTGACATTGCCGCAGAACAAGTTATTGCAGAACATAAAGATGACGTGTACGTCTACACCCGCGACCTTGCTCGTCAACTTAAAAAGCAGGGGTATTATATGATTGCGATTTCGGGCTCACAAAAAGAGCTGGTAGAACCATTTGCCAAACATTATGGTTTTGATACGTGGGTTGGGCAAGAGTTTGAGCGGGGCGAAGAATATTTCACGGGCAACATTGTAAAAACACACAAAAATAAAGGTCCACTGCTTCAAAAAGTAATTGAAACGAAAAAACTCGACAGGACAGGAAGTATAGCCATTGGAGATTCTAGTGGCGATATTGACCTATTTAATGCAGTCGAGACGCCAATTGTATTTAACCCAGATCAAGACTTGCTTACGCTTGCTAAAAAGAATTCATGGAATATTGTTGTTGAGCGTAAAAATGTTATCTATAAACTTACTCATAACGGGGATCACTATGAACTTGAGACTTCAAACACCTGAGAAACCATTATTTCCTGACATGCTTTGGAGTAAGCCGGAGAATAAAAACATAGCGGGTAAGTTGCTGATTATCGGGGGCAATTCGTTTGGTTTTGCTGCTGTTGGCGAGGCGTACGAACAAGCTGTAAAGGCCGGAGTTGGCGAAGTTCGGGTATTGTTGCCTGATGCAATTCAAAAATTTGCTGGTGTCGTGTTTGAGCACGCACTATTTGCTAAAACAAATCCTTCCGGAAGCTTTTCTAAAGACGCGCTTAAATCGTGCTTAGAAGCCGCTGAATGGGCAGATGGGGTGCTCGTTGTTGGAGACGTAAGCCGAAATGCAGAGACAGCTGCAATGTTAGAGCAGTTCGCAATACATTACAAAGGAATTCTTACTACTACAAAAGATGCACTTGAGCTACTTTTAAAACATTCAAATGAAATACTGATGAGAAAAAACACGAACCTTATTATGACAATGGCCGATTTACAATTAGCCGCCAAGCAAAATCACTTTGATGAACTATTGAATCATGAAAGCTCCATAGAAACTTTTGCTGATAGATTAGTTAATTTTTCAAATGAAATTGAATCAAACATTATTGTAAAGCGTCAAGATTTTATATTTGTTGCATGCAAAGAGCAACTAAGCCTAACTAGCGTGAACGACACAACTAAATGGCGCATTGCAAAATCTACAAAAGCCACTATTTGGCATATTCAAAATCCTAATAAGTCATTTGAAGCAATTACAACGGCACTAATAGTATAGTTAGTCTTGTTATTTTATATATTTGTGAGATAATATATTTATGAAGTATGGAGAAACCTTATTGCAAGTTGGCTTCTTCACAGAGCGCACACCAGCACTAGAGAGGATTGAACGAATAGAATTTCTGGAAGAGCAAATTGCGATCCGGGGCGTACAAACACACACGGACTTAGCAGACAGCGCTAAAGGGCTTGTGGCAAATACCGCAAAAGCCCTCCTGAGCAGACGCGATCCAGCAGAATCCACCTGCCTAACGCTTGATGCGGCGCGTACTCTTAGCGATACAGTACTCCAAAGTGACGAACTTACAGAGACCAAAAAGGGGATTGGTGACAGTGTTGAGGTTGCACTGCATAATTTAATTATCTGGGGCATTGTTAATCAAAATCAAGGACGTTACGTCAGAATGGCAACAGAGATTGAAGACGCAAGCAGTATGTTTGGACGTCGCGAAGGATACGACATAGTTTATAGAACTGACCGAAGAAAATGGAAACTACAAGCTAAAAGTTCACTTAGAATTAGTAACACGAATATGTACGAAAGTGATGTAGTCGTGATATCGCCAGACGTTTTAATGCGTGATTCTGAAGGCAAGGCCAAGGATATTCATCATTACATCGTCAATGATGATGGCGAAAAACTCTCTGGAATGTGGCAAAATCTTATTTACGAACTAAGGAATCAAAAGGCAGATAACCTTCGAGGCTATAGACAAGTCGTCTAGCTTTGCTTTCGGAGGAGGGACTTGACTTTACAGCAAAACAAACTTAGTTTTGCCCAGTAAACCCCTTACGGGGCTAAAGGCGGCCAATGCCCACTGGACATTGTCGTTCAAGTTCTCGTACAAATACCATAAATAAAAGAGCCCAGGAGGGCTCTTTTATTTATGGTGCCGGAGGAGGGACTTGAACCCTCAATCCACGGGGGAACACGATTTTGAGTCGTGCGCGTATACCAATTCCGCCACTCCGGCACATATGCAATAAAAAGGTTCAAGGCTTAATTATACGGGACTTGGTCACGTTCCGCGACCCCGCAACTTCATCTTTTAAAACAAAGTTTTAAAGAGAAGATTGCCTTGCGAACTGCCACTGGCAATTCTCACCCTCAATCCACGGGGGAACACGATTCCCAAGTCGTGCGCGTATACCAATTCCGCCACTCCGGCAAACAAGCTTGACTACTGCTAAAACATGACAATTGTACTATACTTATATCTGTTTATGCTACCTGATGATATGAATCTAGATGATCCAAGCGCTCATGCCTTACCTATTAAGAAAGAGAAGGTTATTTCGCCGTTGCATAATAAAACTGAAGTTTTGAGTGATGAGAGTGCCGTAAACTTGATTCGAGAAAAGTTAAAGAATATATATAACGATGAACCGGACGCTCAAAAAGAGCTTGAAGAAGAAAATCAGCATCACGGTAGACGCTCTAAACATCAACAATACATGCACGAGCTTAGCGGATCCGGGAAACCACTTGCAGAAATTCAAACAGCTTGGCATGAATATTATACAAATCTACCTGACGAGGAAAAACATATAGTTTGGCAGGAATTTTATTCTAACTACAATAAAACTACCCAAAGAAAACCTCAAGTTCAACGAGCAGAACCAAGACATGCACCAGCACCCGAACCTAGCCCACTCCCGGCGTACAGAAAGACAGATAGACGAAGTCCATCGGCAATTAAACAAGAATTGCGCGAACGCGTACAAAAGAGAATCCCAAAACCCGCAAAAAACCACCACGTTGCATCAATAAAATTTGGGTTACTTTCAGGCGTACTCGTCCTGATTGTAATGATGTTTGGATTTTTTAATGAACGGTTATTAGTTCCGTTTATTCGTCCAAGTCATTCAATTAGTGCAACGCCGCTCATAATTGATGAAAACGGTTCTATTGGACCAGAACCAAAATTAATTATTCCCAAAATAAATGTTGAAGTTCCAATAGTGTATGACGAACCATCAATTGCAGAAAACGCCGTTCAGACAGCACTAGAAAGAGGCGTACTGCACTATGCGACCACACCAGACCCGGGTGAGTTTGGGAATGCAGTTGTTTTTGGACACTCCAGTAACAATATCTTCAATTCTGGAAATTATAAGTATGTGTTTGTGCAACTTAACAAGCTAGAGGTAGGTGATACATTCTTTGTGCACAAGGACGGTGTCCGATATGTTTATAAAATATATGAAAAGAAAATTGTAAGTCCGAGGGAGGTATCTGTACTAAACACAACCGAGAAAGATGCCACGATGACGCTAATCACATGCGATCCTCCTGGCACAGCAATCAACCGCCTTGTTGTGATTGGAGAGCAGATATCGCCCAGTAAAGACTCGAATGAACAAAGTTCTGTCTCTACAGAGGCGTCACGAGAGCCAGAAATCCTACCTTCAAACGCTCCGTCCTTATGGAGTCGACTTACAGGCTGGCTATAAAACCTAATTTTGCTTAACGATAAGTTCTGTTCGTTGTAAGCCCGTACGACCGACAACGCTTGTAGCGGGAGCTATTGTATATACGGCCGTATAATCTCTATCAAAATAGGACTGCGATGAGTCGTAGCCCGTGCCCAAGGTGTGTCGATTGGTCCCATCAAAATCAAATACTTGCTGAACGCCACCGGAAATTGCCGTTAGCCTGTGCCCATCCATCCATGTAAATTTTGAGCCCTGAGCTAGCGTATGCCCCGTATCAAAGTGTGTAGTTCTTTTATTTTCGGCATCAAATACTCCTATCCTTGATTCTGATTGAGCTGAAATAATTCGAGCATTCTTTGAAAAATCAACAGATTTAACGCCTTTAATGCGCAACACTGCAGTCGGGACAATACTTTTAGTATTGGTTGTTAAAAGTAGTCTGATGGGGTCGCGGAAGACATACACTTTTTCCTCTGCAGATGGCGCAGCAACTAAATACCATTTTCCTTCATATTGAGCGATTTCAAGTAAATACTCCTCACTCTTTTGAAGTTCTCTAATCGTATATATTTGGCCACTCTCTACCATCCGCAGTTTAACTGTAGGGTCAGTTGGTTTACCATCGTCCGTCACATAGAGTATCTCATCGTCACCATGAGAATAGTAAGCCATAACATTCTGAAGGACAGTAGTCCCTGTAGTGGCGCCTAGATCGAATCGCCGGAGAGTTTTGCTTTCTGCACTGTGAAGATAGTAGTTATCGAATTTTTTATCCCGAAGCCTGAGTGTCGTAAAGGGTTCTGTGATTAACTCACTTATATTCTTTGACAAGTCTGGTTGCTCACGGTCTAAAAGCAGGTATTCAAAGCCCCCTTCGTAGTCATGCCTTGCTACAAAATGCCGATTATCGGTTGACCATTCAACTAGCTCTAGCGAATGAACCGCACCTGCCGCTGACATGATATCGGCTGGGAGCTGGAAACGAAACGGAGTTGGCGATTCTTGAGATAAATTAAAAACCTCGAACGTATCTGGAGTGATAGGAACACGAACTACGAGCCACTGCCTGTCTGGGCTTTGTGTTACAAAATCTGGCTGGGACGAGAACAATTGAACATCGCTAGAAACAATATCAACAGGGAACATAAATGGATAAGTAAAACGCTCGATAACTCCACCTTTAAGAACAATTGACTTCTCCCAGCTATGATAGCCAGCTCGCTGGAGTGAAATATCATAGGTGCCCTGAGGTAAAACTAAGCGTTGGTCAGTTATGCCTTTTGGATTTCCGTTAAGCGAAAGGGTTGCGGCTTCTGGGTGTGCATCAACAAATAGTAAGCCATTCTGCGAAATGTCACCGGTTCTAATATTATAAGTATACCCGTAAGCTTGTAAGAGTAGCAATCCGGAGATAATCCCGATCAAAATAGCCATTAGACCATATCCGATAAATAGTCTAATTTGGTTCTGTTTGCGTTTTTTAGGATCAAGAAAGTCCATAAGCTATCTATTATTGTAACCCATTAATCGTCTTCTTCATACCTATTTTTAGTATTAGTCAAGTGGTAAAACACTTGCAGTCTAACCATCATTAGCGGTAAGATAGTGGGAAGCCAATAAAGAGGGTTAAAACGGCACGTGGGAACACAAAACGATACAATTGAACTAAACGGATACCGATACGACGCACGTACCGGCGCGCAGCTTGGCCGTGCGACTGGTCAACGTTCTGTTGATGGGTTTGTGCGCTCGAGCATTCCAGCAAAGCCTGTGACACCCAAAAAACCAGCACCATCACACTCTGTACATGCTAAAGTAAGCAAATCTCAGACATTGCGTCGTCAAGGTCTCAAAAAACCAGAGATCACACCAAAGCAAACAGACGGTTTTACCCCTTCGAAACCAATTGTCTCAAGACACCTTCAACCCGATCAAAACAGAGCTGTGCGTGCAACACAGACGGAGAAGCATCCAAATGTTTCAAAATTCCAAGCCAATATTTCGTCGGCACCCCTAGAAATCAAACCAGCACCAGTAGCAGAGCAACAACCTTCTTCGGCGGAGTCTGTCACAAAAACCATGCTGCCGCTTTCACCATTTGATATGGCGTTAAATAATTCAACAAGTCACGAGCAACTAGCTCCAAAACGTCGGTCTTTGCGTGAACGAACATCCAAGATATTACGGGTAAGTCCAAGGGCATTTTCTGTAGGTCTTGGAATACTAGTCGTACTCACAGCTGGTGGTCTTTTTGCAAAACAACATCTTTCTACGCTTGCTGTTCAACTTGCTGCCACCCGTTCTGGGGTTGAGGCAAAATTACCAGGCTACGAACCGGCAGGATTTTCTTTAAGCGGTCCAGTAGAATATAGCGCGGGACAAATCGCACTTTCTTATCAGTCCAATACCGATGATAGAAACTTCAAAATTGTTCAAAAGAACTCTGACTGGAACAGCCAAGCTCTACTAGAAAATTTTATTCAAGAATCAAATAAACAATTTCAAACTATCCAGGACAAAGGCAAGACGATTTATATCTACGCTGGTAATAACGCAACCTGGGTAAGTGGTGGCATCTGGTTCCAAGTAGAAGGCGAGTCATCACTAAACACCGACCAGTTACTCCGAATAGCCGCCGGCCTCTAGCATCTGACCTCTGTTTATGGCATACTAACTACCAATGAATAAAACAGTTCGTACAAGATTTGCTCCAAGTCCAACTGGCTATTTGCACGTTGGAGGTATTCGTACTGCACTTTTTGCCTGGTTGCTGGCTCGTCAAAATAATGGAGCATTTATTCTGCGACTTGAAGACACTGATCAAAAAAGGGAAGTAGAGGGCGCCGCACAGCATATAAGTGAAAGCCTACTAGCACTCGGCCTTGAATATGATGAAGGCCCAGATGTTAGTGGCAACTTTGGACCGTATAAACAAAGCCAAAGACTAGAAATCTATAAAAAATGGGCAGAAAAGTTAATTATAGCTGGCAGAGCATACGCAGACCCCTATACCCCTGAAGAAGTTCAGGCTTTCAGGGAAAATGCACAGAAGAACAAGCAGCCGTTTTTATATCGAAATCACCGCCCAGAAAATCCGAAAAGTTGGGACGGATCTCAATCGCTCCGATTTAAGTCAGACCCGAAAAATTATGAATGGAATGACGCAGTCATGGGGGAGCTCAAAACTGGCCCAGAAGTAATTGACGATTTCGTGCTAATGAAATCTGACGGATTTCCAACCTATAATTTTGCGCATATTGTTGACGACGCAGAAATGCAGATTACACATGTTATTCGGGGGCAAGAATTCATAGCCAGCACACCTAACTACTTGAACCTATACGAAGCCCTTGTTATTGAACGGCCAATTTTAGCAACAATGCCGCCGATTATGAACGATCAAGGCAACAAAAAACTCAGCAAGCGTGACGGCGCCAAAGATGTATTAGAATATCTCAAAGAGGGTTTTCTACAGGAAGCCTTAGTGAGTTTTATTGCCACGCTTGGTTGGAATGATGGTACTACCCAAGAAGTATTTACAGTAGATGAATTGAGCCAAAAGTTCAGTTTAGACCGCGTCCAAAAAAGTGGCGCACGTTTTGATGAACGCAGATTATTATGGGCGAATGGTCAGTTTATACGTAGACTTGACAGCAACCGTATATACACCCTGTGTCAAGATTACTGGCCAGAGGTCGCAAACGATACATCAAAGGAATACAAAAAGCAGGTACTGGGTTTGGTGCAGGAGCGATTGAAGTTTTTCAAGGAACTGCCTGAGCTAACCGATTTCTTCTTTACTGATCTACCAGTAAATCTGTCACTTATCACAAATCACAAGCAGTTGAAAAAGCTTGATAACTCAAGACTCCACGAGCTACTAGAACTATCATTTGAATCCATAAAAAACAGCACATTTAAACCTGAGGATCTTCAGGAGCGACTAAATAAGCTGCTGGACGCGTCGAGCGAAAAACCTGCCGTTCTCTTTAGTCTTATTAGAATCGCTATGACTTGGGCGCCATCTAGCCCAGGGCTAGCAGAGACTATGCACGTACTTGGCAAAGATATAGTATTGCGACGCTTTAAGACCGCACTTGAAGCACTCTAACTTGCGTACTTACTAGCCGCCATTTGTTTAACTACCGCAGGCCGGTCATGATTGAGCATCCGTGCCTCCTCGGCATCAAACAATTTCATTTTATCTGGATTTTCTAAATTATCTTTTAGCAGCTTTCTTAAACTACGTCGTTGTCTTTCTGCTAATCCGCCATAAACACCGTGTTTTTCATTATTAATAATTACAGAATCAAGACACTCAACTCGAACATCGCAAAAATGACACACAGCTTTTGCTGCGATAGTGTCAAAAGTCTTCCCGCGCTCAGGGAAGAAGAGTTCAAATGACGCACCAAGGCATGAACCAGTAGGATACTCAACCCGGGTTTCTGAGTCGCTATCACCGCCAGTAGAATGATCACTAACTACAAGTTCGTAGTCGCGACCAACCGGATTTATTTTTATTTTTGCTTCCATGTACTTCAATTAAATACCTTACTCCCATTGATTTCAAGTGCCTTTTATTTTATAAAAGCATTAGCGTAACGGACCTTAAAGCTGTTACAATAATCGAAATGGAAAAACAATCAACAGATGAGCGTGCTCCAGAAAAGGTAGACGTATCTAAAAAACAGGGAAGACTAAGGAAACTGCTTGCACCTTGGACTCGGCTTCCATTAAAAAATCGAATAATAATACTTTCTGTAGTAGGTGTTTTTTTGATTGCAGCCACCTCCACGGCACTTAAGGTCTTAATAAAAAATCCGCCTCCTGTTGCTCCGGCAATTATCCCGGCCCCCAAGCCAGAACCTCCAGTAAAAACTACTGCACCGTCTCCACTCACTGGAGTAGAAGTCGATATCCCACTCTCGCAACTTCCGGTAACGGCCGTCATGATTGAAAACAGTCCTGATGCTCGTCCGCAATCAGGCTTAGTTGATGCAGGAATTGTGTTCGAAGCAATCGCCGAAGGTGGAATAACACGTTTTATGGCACTTTTCCAAGAATCAAAACCTGATTATATTGGCCCTGTACGTTCTGTTCGACCCTACTATCTTGATTTCCTAGTACCGTTTGACGCGCCTGTCGCTCATGCTGGTGGTAGCGGCCAAGCATTAGCAGAAATTCGCGCAGAAGGTATTAAAGACTTGGACCAATCATTTAACTCGAGCTATTACCAGCGCGTAAGTACCCGCTATGCACCGCACAACCTCTACACGAGTCGGGATCAGCTCTTGCAACTACATGCAGAAAAAGGATTTACAAGCAGTAAATTTACAAGCTATGTACGTAAAGTCGATGCGCCAGCTGAAGTTTCAACTGCAACAAAAATTGATTTTAATATTTCCGGATTTTTATATAACACACACTATGACTACGACAAGGCCAGTAACTCATATTTACGTTCCTTGGCGGCCAAGCCACATACGGACGAACGATCAGGTAAGCAAATCGCTCCGAAAGTAGTCATTGCAATAGAAACAACTTTCAGCAAAAATGGAATTTACTCAGTTTACGGCGTCTCTGGAGCAGGAAAGGTCACAGTCTTTCAAGATGGCGTGGCGACTATCGGAACATGGGAAAAGGCTGGGCGTACTAGTCCGTACATTTTCAAGACAGCAGACGCAAAGCCACTTAAACTTAATGCCGGCCAAACCTGGATTACAATGATCACAGCTGGTGGCTACAGCTTTAGTCAGTAAGGGGGAATAGGTGGACGATTATACCCGACTACGCCGCAAAATCAGTAATGTTGCGGCAGCTGTGTTATTTATACTATTCGCTGTTGGGTTAGGTGCATTTATTGGCCTACAGTCTGCAGGTCTTAATAGCGTTATAGCTGGCGGTGTGAGCGTTGTTATTGCAATTATTATTAGTATCTCTGGCGGTTACTTTTTGGCAAATATTGCGCTTAAACCACTTTATATATTATGGAGGTCCATTACTCTTTTATCAGATAAATCTCAGACAGGTGGCGCACCACAAGCCGACCAGCTAAAAATTGGTCGTGAACTTGTAACGAACTTATTGTCTCAATTATATGAGTTAGCAAGCTCGGCAGGTGATGACGCCGAAGAAGACAAAAGCCATATCTCAAAAGTAGTCCAGTCCGTAAATATTGTAAGTCACATGCCGCTGCCGCTGTTTGTCTTTAACAAAGAGTTACTGGTTACGAACGCCAGTGACAGCGGACTCGCCTATTGCAAATTGGAAAGCGCAGAGCTGTTTGGTAAAAAACTTAATGAATCTATTAATTTAGATTTCCCTAGCGATAGAACTTTAGAGGCTTGGATTGATGATTGTATAGTTAATAAAATCACTGATACTGCATATTGGGAGCGCGTGCGAGTAGTGCTGACTAAGGGAGAAGAGACGTCGTATAGGCGCTGCGATATGGCGGCTTATTACAATAAAGATAATCCAAGCGGTACTGAATTCATCGTAACTATGTTCGATAGGACCGAACAGTACCAACAGGACGACAATAGTATGAGTTTTGTCGCACTTGCTGTGCATGAATTGCGAACTCCACTAACTATGATGCGCGGTTACTTAGAAATACTATCTGAAGAACTCGACGACAAAATCGATCCAGAAATGAAAGGATTCCTTCAAAAAATGGATCTTTCCGCTAGGCAGCTTAATTCCTTCGTTGGAAACATTCTAAATGTATCAAAAGTAGATGAAAATGCCCTGGTGTTGCATTTAGAAAAAGCAGATTGGAGCACCACACTTCAAGCAATTATTCAGGATTTACAATCCAAGGCTACATCTCACGGTAAAGTGATTGAGCTTCACATAAGTAAAGATATTCCAGAAGTGGCAATAGACCAAATTAGCGTGACCGAAGTCGTTAACAACCTTATCGATAATGCAATTAAATATGGCAGAGAAGAAAAACAAATAATTGTGCGCTCAACTATCGGAAAAGACGGACTTATAGAAACTACAGTCCAGGATTTTGGATTAGGAATTCCCGAAAGCGTCGTCCCTCATATTTTTGAGAAATTTTACCGCAATCACCGCACAAAAGCACAGGTTGGCGGGAATGGACTAGGACTATACCTAGCTAAATCACTTGTTAACGCACATGGTGGGCAAATCTGGGTGTCCTCAAAACCAAACGAAGGAAGTACCTTTGGGTTCTCGTTGCAGCCGTATGAAATGGTTGATCAAGCAGGAAAGCAGTCAGGAGAAGACGAACTTACCCGAACCGCTCATGGATGGATAAAAAATCATTCACTTTATAGGAGATAAGGTACACTTATAGCTATGGAAAATACTCAACCAGTTACACCAAAAAATATAAAGATACTCTGTATTGAAGATGAGCGGTTTATTAGCGAGTTGTACGCCCGTGCCCTTTCAAAATCTGGATACGAAGTAAAAGTTGTTATTGACGGCAAAGACGCCCTTCAGGACGCCCTAACAGACCAATACGACATTATCCTGCTCGATATGATGCTGCCGTCTATTACTGGATTCGAAATTTTACGCAAACTACGCGGTCCGGATAGCTCACCAGTAAAGGCCAAAATTATCGTAACTACAAATCTGGAACAATCAGAAGAAGACCGAGCCGAAATTGAAAAACAAGCAGACGGCTACATTATCAAAGCCGACATTACCCCGAACCAACTCGTCAAATTCCTCGACCACCTCGCTTAGATTTTACAATAGAAATCAGCTCATAAATCGTTTATAGTATTCATATGAGTTCGAAACAAAGTGACGAAAAACCAGTATCCCAAGCTCAATTTGGAACTTTTATAGAGCATATGAACGATCAATTTGAACGTGTATTAGAAGCCGTGACTAGTTCAACTGAAAAAATACCTAGAATATCTGAACGATTAGAGAATGTCGAGAGCGATATTAACCATCTGAAAATAACGACTTTTAATCTACCCAGAGACTTAAAGCTCATTAAAAATCGTACTGAGAAAATCGAAGATATAAAAGATCAACTAGAAAACAACACATCGCGGATTGCCGACTTAGAAGCTGCATAGCATAAAGCTTGCCGTATAGGTGTATAATTATCTATAGCAATGTGAGTACTTGAGTTCGCTCATTTCCACTCGCAAGCTTCATAACTATCTTCTGGCAGTTGCCGGATGATCAAATCCAAATTTAGTCGTCTAACCATCATGACGTGACGACCGTCACCCCTCTTAATCTCTTCTTGGAGTTATTTTATGTATTACGAAAACCCAAAAGGTGTCGCGGTCCACGACGGCTTCCCAAACGCCGCCACCGACACTGCCATTCAAACCCTGGATCTTAATAAGCTTTTAATAAAAAACTCGGTCAGCACTTACTTTTTTCGGGTACAAAATTTTGACTGGCGCAGCTACGGCATACTGTGCGGTGACATGCTAATCATCGACCGAGCCCGACCAGCCGGAAAAAATGATCTAGTAATTTGGTGGGAAGGCGAGAGCTTTAGATTATCGCCTAAACACAAAGTGATGCCAAACCACCCGGTATGGGGAACCCTAGCTGGCGTTGTGCGGGAAGTTGGTACTAAAAATGAATAAACCACTTTTTGCCCTGATTGACTGCAATAACTTCTTTGTTAGCTGTGAGAGGCTCTTTCGGCCCGACTTAGAAGGCAAGCCAGTTGTCGTGCTAAGCAATAACGACGGTTGCGCGGTAGCCCGCAGCAACGAAGTAAAGGCGCTGGGCATACCCATGGGAGCTCCGGCGTTTAAGTACCGTAAACTGTTCATTAAGCACAAAATCCAAAAGTTCAGCGCCAATTTTGAACTTTATGGCGACATATCACGGCGCATCACCAGTCTACTTACCACCATAACACCAAACATTGAAGTATATTCAGTCGACGAGTCATTTCTGGATTTATCTGGCTTGCAAATTGATAATTACGAAACGTGGGGTAGAGAACTCTGCAAAATTGTACAAAAATGGGTGGGCGTTCCCGTATCTGTTGGTATCGCCCCGACAAAAACACTCGCAAAAGCTGCGGTTCATCTGGCCAAAAAAGAACCAGAAAACCAAGGTGCTTTCGCTTTCCAGGGTCGAACCCTGGAAAGCCAGAAGATAGCACTCGGCGCAATTCCTATCGGTGATGTTTGGGGTGTGGGGCGGCGGCTGGCCCCAAAACTCAAAGCAGAAGGGATTATGAACGCCTACGATTACAGTCAGATGAACCCGCGGCATGCCCAAGAACTACTAAGCATTCGTGGGCGGCAATCAGTCGCCGAACTAAACGGACTTAGTTGCTTCCCACTGGAGCGCGAAGAGCGCGTTCGCAAAAGCATTGCCCGAACCCGTACTTTTGGACACGACACACCCCACATAGAGGACCTGCAGGCAGCTTTGGCGAACTTTATGCACGCTGCAGCGTTTCGCTTACGCACAAGCAATTTGCGAGCCCACAACATGTCTATATTTGTCACTACTAACCGTTTCAAGCCCGGCTACCAGTACTGGAACCGGCAAACGTACTTCGAAATCGCCACAGCTGACACCGGACAACTCATCAAGGCAGCGGTTGATTTGCTCGACACTTGCTACAGACCTGGAAACTCTTATCACCGGGCGGGTATTCAGCTGTGGAATTTCATTCCAGAAAATGCTCTTCAAACTGATATATTTGGAACAGTTAACCCCAAAAAAGAAAACAAAAAGGCCCGTCGCTTACGAAACATCGACGCGGTCAACGAGCGCTACGGTAAACGCACACTTCGCTACGCGACTGAACTACTCGGCACCTCGCACGAATCAAAACGAAACATCCGTAGCCCCCTCTACGTCAGCAACTGGAATGAATTACCGCTGGTAAAACATCGATAATCATGGTTTTATATATCTATGACTGCGTCAGATAGAACTAGCTGGATGAAAGAAGGGGCGTGTAGTGGGTCCGATCCCGAACTAATGTTTCCAAAGACCGACGAGGAGATAGCTCTGGCGGTTGGTGTCTGTGCAACCTGTTCAATACAGGTAGTTTGCTTAGAGTATGCATTGGACAATCGTGAAGATTACGGCGTGTGGGGTGGTGCATCAGAAAAAGAAAGAAGAAAAATAATTAAGGACCGACGCCAAGCAACTGAAGAATGCGCATGAAGCTACACATTATCACCATAGGAAAACCAAAATTATCTTACGCAATAGCAGGTTTTGCTGAATATACGGCTCGCTTAGGCCGCCTACACGACCTCCAAGTCACCCATATTGCCGACAAGCACAATGACACTGAGCATATACTAAAAGTTGCAGAAAACGCCCACAAAGTAGCCTTGGCAATAGATGGACCGCAAAAAAGCAGCCAAGAACTAGCTAACTTCTTAAATAAACGCGAGCTAGAAGCCAGGGAAGTTTGTTTTATGATTGGCGGACCAGACGGTCTACCTCAAGAAGTTATTGACGCGTCAGAGACTATACTCGGCCTGTCAAAACTAACATTTCCGCACGATCTTGCCATGGTCGTATTAGCAGAGACACTCTACCGCTCAAGCACAATCAACACAGGGCACCCTTATCACCATTGACAAATATTGACTTTTATACTGTTTTGTAGTATAATGTAGACGTTCTTGTTACTTCGGTGACAAGCGCACTTTAACGATCAGATAGTGAGATTATGCGGACTTATGTGCCAATAACAGGTTTATTGGCGGCTATGTCCGTATAAAACCCTAGCAATTCCAACCAAGGAGATGCAATCATGCGTAAGTTCATCTATGGTCTCATGGCCTTCATCGTCGGCACTGCCTTCATGGTGGCTCCGGCTTCATCGCAAGAGGAAGAAGAGCCCGTCAAGGGCGGAGGCACGATCGCGTCCTGCGTGATGCTGAACCATACCGAGCCGTACGAGCCGGAGTTCGGAACGTACACAACAGGTCAAGAAATTGACCTCGAGGTCCAGTACGAAACCGACGAGCCAGTCGTTTTGTCGTACTTCATCCTCGATGGAGCGCGGCTCAACGAGTCATCGACTACCGACATCCAATGGGTTCCACAAGAATCCGGTGAGTTTGTAATCTCTGCGGAGTTCTACGACACCGAGGGTAATGCCCTCACCGTCGAAGACGACTCTGAGTGCAGCGTCACAATCACCGTCATCGGGCACTCGCTGCTCGAACCCGACGTGATCGAACAACCTGCTACGCCGGCAATGGAACCAGCCCCTGCAGCCACACCTGTGGTCACAGAGGCGGTGACCTTCACCGGATGATTGCAGGCATTGCAATCATCGTGGTTGGTGTTGTAGCTCTCGGATACTGCCTTGCGCAGATGTTCGGGAGCAAATACCGCTAGGCCTACGGGCAGAGAGGCGGCGTGCGTCTATTTTGACTCACAAAACCTCTCTGCCCTAAAGGGCACTCCTATCTGATCGTATTTCCAAGTAAACACATGAATAATCGTGTAGTTACCAGGGAAGTAAAAGTCCATGATGTCCAACACTGTTAACAAGGGGAATACTTAGGTATATTGCGCCGTCGCAGCAAGCTGCCGGGCAATAGCGAACCGCCTGACGGGGTTCAAGATTTCTTCGAAATCCACCAGTAAAAATTCCACCGGATGGTGAGCTTTTTTATATGGTGATCCCGAGGGGAATCGCCTTGTTGCGCAAAAGGAAAATACTTTTGCTACGAACAACCTCTATTGTGCTCCCAGCACAATAGAGGCATGGGTGCCGGGGAATGCCACAGGCATTCCCGTTCGATACCCACGAAATGCCGCCATATAAAAAAGACCACCTTGCAGTGATCTTTTTTATATGGTGATCCCGAGGGGAATCGAACCCCTATTGCCAGGATGAGAACCTGGTGTCCTAACCGTTAGACGACGGGACCTTACTCTATTTATTTTAGTGAACTTATGTGAACAAGTCGAGCGTTCTCATCCTTTCAGGATTCCTCTGAAATTGCTCGTTCGAAATATAAAATTTCTCTCTCGGCCAAGCAATGAAAACTCAAACAGCCTCTGGCTATTTTCGACCTGGTGTCCTAACCGTTAGACGACGGGACCATACACTATTTTACACTTGTAAATTTCTGTTTTTTGAAACATTTATTGCCTTCGGCAAATGTCCTACCCACGTTCCGCGGTCACTTCCAGCGACCCCGTGATTTCATGATATCAAGCAAGCTTGATTCAGAAAGTCACCTTGTAACAATCCGCTGGATTGTCTCACCCGAAACTTCTGCTTTGAAAACAAGTTTTCAAGTGAAGATTTCCTTGCAATCCGGCAGCTGCCGGATCTCACGTTAGACGACGGAACCTTGCATTCGGAATGCCGCTATAGCGACACCCCGAGCTCGTTGTTTGGCACAACTGACAAATCGTAGCATAACAGGGGCGAACTGTCGAGAGAGTATCGATAGCAATTTGTGATGATTTCTCGTATACTAGTCACCAGATAAGCAAAACCGTAATGTGGGAATATGATA
>JBBQAZ010000015.1:0-20396 GCA_038316995.1 Saccharimonadales bacterium (SeqCode)
TAATCTTGGCCGAAAACCTTAACTTTATCTAATTTTCCAACTGCAACTTGTGATATGTAGGGCATGAGATTGTTAGGTATGGTTGAAGGGCTTTCACCTATTAACCCAGATTCATGAGCGCCTATCGGGTTAAAGTATCTAAGGAGAGTTGCTTGAATCCTGTCATCGCTTGCAACCCAATCTTTAGTAATTTGTTCAATCATCAGCTTTGTTTGCCCATAGGGGTTGGTCGCGCTCAGTAGAAAATCCTCGGTAATTGGTACCTTCTTGGGTATTCCATAAACAGTGGCAGAAGAGCTAAAAATTAACTTGCTTATCCCCAAGTCACTCATACATTCATATAAATTAAGCGTAGATATCAAGTTATTTGAGTAGTACTTCAATGGACATGATACTGATTCACCCACTGCTTTTAAGCCAGCAAAATGGATTACAGCATCAGGTTTAATTTTTTTCATGTATTTTTTTAAGCCTAACTTATCGCAAATATCAAGGTCGATAAAGGGTACAGACTTGTTTGTAATCTGTTCGATTCTTTCAATCGCTACCGGGCTACTGTTCGAAAAATTATCGACAATAAAAGGGTTGTGGCCCTTATTGATAAGTTCAATTACGGTGTGGCTTCCAATATATCCAGCACCACCAGTGACTAATATATCCATGGTTTAATTTTACACGAGTTTTGTCCTCTATTCATTAAAACTTTGTATTCATTCTGTTACTATTTATGAATGATTACTGTAATTATTGCCGGGGGATCAGGTACGCGCCTTTGGCCACTTTCGACCCCCGACTACCCAAAACACTTATTGAAACTTAATGGCGACAAGAATTCGTTGCTTCAAAACACCTATGAACGCGCCAAGCTACTTGGTGAGAATGTGTATGTTATTACCGAAAGCAGTCACGCACATCACGTCAAAGAGCAGCTAAGCGAGCTAAGCGAGGACAGCTTTATTGTTGAGCCTGCACGGCGAGGTACGGCAAGCTGTATAGTTGCTGCATTGGCTCACTTAACAGATAAAGAAGACGCAAACGAGCCAATCGCGGTACTGTCTGCCGATCACTTTATTCGTGACAAGCAGGGGTTTGCACATAGTTTTAAGGTTGCGGGCGAGGCATCAGAAAAAGAGGGGCGAATTGTACTGGTGGGCGTGGAGCCAGATTACCCGGCGGTCGGGTTTGGCTATATTCAGAAAGATGACTTGTTTGACGAAGAGAGTTTTGTTTATAACGTAGATTCATTTAAAGAAAAGCCACCATTTGAAACGGCAAAAGAATACTTAAAAAGTGGAAATTACTTATGGAACTGTGGATATTTTGTTGGGTCGCTCAATACTTTTAAGCAAAAGATGGAGGCACATGCCCCAACAATGCTTAAAAACTTTGATGCTTTGCTGGCGTCAGACACACCGGCGGATTACCACAAAACATACCTTGGGTTTGAAAACGACACAATCGATTATGGGTTAATTGAGCACGTAGACGATCTGTTAGTGGCGCCTGCGGCGTTTGACTGGATGGACTTAGGGTCGTTTGGAGATTTACACAAAGCTGTCGTGAGCGATGAAATGGGAAATTATGCTAGTGGCAAAGGAATTGAACTGGAAGGCGTAGAGAACAGCTACGTTCAATCATACGACGATAAGCCAGTTGCAGTTATCGGTCTTGATAACGTGGTGGTGATAAACACGCCAGACGGGATTTTGGTGGCCAGGAAAGACCTTGGCCAAAAAGTAGGCGAAGTTGCAAAGCGTATCCATCAAAATGACTCTAAAAAATAGACTAGACTACCAGCCAGCAGAACTAAAATTTGGAACGTCTGGTTTGCGTGCACTTGTTACTGAGATGACTGACCTTGAGTGCTATATAAACACGCTTGGGTTTATTAGGTTTTGCCAAAATACTTATCCGGAAGTCAATGCTTTGTACGTCGCAGGAGATTTGCGGGATAGTACGCCTAGAATAGTAAGTGCTGTAGCAAGAGCGGGCCAAGACGCGGGTTTGAACGTGACGTTTTTAGGGTATGTTCCAACGCCGGTGCTTGCTCTAAGGGCTTTTACTAACGGCGCAGCATCCGTCATGGTTACTGGCAGCCACATCCCAAGTGACAGGAACGGCATAAAATATTACAAACCAGATCAAGAATTAATGAAAACTGATGAACTAAAGCTACTTGAGTTTGTAAAAACGGCCCGCGCAGAGTGTTATGGTCAAGAAACTGATGATTTTAAGAGTAATGGCATGCTAACGCGACCTGCCGAGCTTAAAATAGATGACTTAGGTGCAAAAGAACAGTTCTTTGCACGCCTAGGGCCATTTACGAACAACAAGCCCTTAGAAGGACTGCAGATTGGTGTGTATGAGCACTCCGCGGTTGGCAGGGACTATTTAAAAGAATTGTTAGAGCTGGCAGGCGCTAAAGTTATTGGTTTTGGTAGATCTGATACGTTTATTCCGGTTGATACAGAAAACGTGACAGCAGATGTAAAAAAAGTGTTAGAGGATTTTGTTGCAGAGCAATCAATAGATGCAATAGTTTCTACCGACGGAGATAGCGACAGGCCACTTATAGCTGATGAAAAAGGTCACGCGTGGAGCGGCGACGTTTTGGGGCTTATAACAGCAGATGAGCTTGGTGTCACGGCCTGCGCGTATCCTGTGTCTTCTAACGATATGCTAGATTCTCATTTTTTGTCACAAGATACTGAAATTAAAAAAACCAAGATAGGATCGCCACACGTTATTGCTGCCATGGATGAATTTGGCGCCCAAGAGCAAGTGGTTGGGTGGGAAGTTAACGGTGGATTTATGGTTGGGCAGAACATTGGATTTAACGGGGAAAATATTTCGCCGTTAAAAACAAGAGACGCATTCTTGCCGCTACTTTTGGCATTGATCGCTTCAGTACAAAGCAATAGAACTATAGGTGAGCTATTTGGTAGCTTAAAGCCAAAACGATACGGCAATGCGGGTCTTATGGACATTGACAGTTTTGAAAAAATGCAGGGCATAATTAGCAAATTGAGCGGTAATAAAGATGGCCTGTCTCGTTACTTTTCTTCTGAAAAGGGTTTTGGTTTTGTTGAGGAAGTAGATATGACAGATGGCGTAAGAATAGTTTTTTCAAACCAAGATGTGGCGCATGTGCGCGGGTCTGGAAATGCACCGCAACTTCGGATATATTCCACCGCCAATACAAAAGAGCGTGCCAACGAAATTGTAAAACTATGCTTAGGCGAAAATGGAATATTTAAGGAGTTACAAAATGAGTAAAATAGAAGTACTTAGCAGCGTAAAACAGGATTTGATTTTTGAAAAAGACTACACGTTGGCTGACGTTGATGAGCACAAGCCCTGGGGTGCATACTATCGTTTAGCCGATCAGCATGCTCAGTTGTTTATAGAAGAATACTTTCCTGGTAGAACGGCCGACGAGCTGGGGCGTGGTGGAAGCTTAAGCCCAAAGTTTTTAATATTTGAACCAGGTAAAAAACTGAGCTTGCAGTACCATCGTCGCCGGGCGGAAATTTGGCGAGTTATTTCAGGGACACTTATTGCTGCGGTGTCTGAGTCTGACGAAGAAGGCGAATGGAAAGAATACGTGGCAGGAGAAGAGCTTGCTTACGGTGCACTCGTACGACACCGTGCTGGCGCTCCTGAAGGAAATGAATGGTGCGTAGTGGCAGAGATTTGGCAACACACTGACTTAGAGAGTCCAACGGATGAAGCAGACATTGTTAGGCTTGCAGACGACTTTGGCCGCGCTTAATTTTTGATAGTTTTCTCAAGGAAAGTGCTTAGGTTTTTTTGGAAATTTTGGTTAGAGAACTTTTCTGCATAGTTTTTTATATCACTGTGGTTATAATTTGCTGGTTTAAACGAATTAAGCGCGGCAGCCAGGGAGATGGTTGTTTGATCATTAAAGAACTCTCCGGTTTTGCCTTCAACAACGTAGTTTAGGGCTCCGCCGCCGCGGTAGGCAATGACCGGCGTGCCTGAGGCAAGTGCTTCTACAGGGGCAATGCCAAAATCTTCAAACCCTGCAAACACAAACGCCTCCGCAGATGCTAAAACAGCAGATACTTCACTATCTGAAGCATTTGTTATAAAGCTGATTGTTGGACCGGCAAGTTTCTTTAGTTTTTTAAGCTCTGGGCCTCGCCCTACGATTTTAAGCGGTGCTTTTAGTTGATTACAAGCCTTGATAATTAGATCTACGCGCTTGTTTGGGACAAGGCGCCCTACGGTTACGAAGCCATGTCTGGCTTTGGTAGTTGGTAGTTGGGAGTTAGTAGATTGGGAGAAGCGATTAGTGTTGACTGGGGGGAAGATTACTGTGGCTTCGCGGTCGTAATATTGTTTTATGTCGCTGGCAATATGTGACGAGTTGGCTATAAAGTGGTCAACGCGCTGGGCTGCATTGTAGTCGGCTTTGCGCAGTGGAGCTGCGAGAATTTTTAATCCAATACGTGCGAGTCCGTTGAATATGCCAAAGCCAGGGCTGCTAAGATATGCGTCATAATGACGCCAGTAAAAGTGGGTTGGAGTGTGACAGTAGGTGACGTGAAACGTACGCTTCGCGTTGGTAGTTGGGGATTGGTAGTTGGTAGGTGGCTTAACTCGGATGAATTTGGCTTCGCCGTTGCCGGTAGAACTTATGATTAGATCAAATTCAGACAGATCAAGAGAACCAAACCATAGCTGGCGCAGTAGTGGTAAGAATTTACGAAGCTTTGAAAACGGCCAATGTTGCAGATACCCGGTGATTACTTTGCCATCAAGACGTTTACGCCATTCATCGTTGCAGTAACTGGTATAAATGGGCGCGTCTGGGAACATCAGGTGCAGTTGTTCTACGACTTTTTCTGCACCGCCCCCTACGAACCAATCGTGAACTATAGCGACGCGAAGTTCCGACAGGTTGTCGGTGGTAGGTGGGGATTGGTAGCTGGTAGATTGGGGGTTATCTTTTTGCATTTATTGAT
Source organism: Saccharimonadales bacterium (SeqCode) (assembly GCA_038316995.1). GTDB lineage: Bacteria > Patescibacteriota > Saccharimonadia > Saccharimonadales > JAXHNE01 > JAXHNE01. The sequence goes on from JBBQAZ010000015.1 coordinate 4,989, forward strand.
CTCATTAAAGCATTTAGTAGCTTCTGACACGACACAATATCATCTATAATCTCTCTTTGCTGGTTCGCGATTATGTAATCAAGTTTTGTTGATAGGTAGATAAAGTTTTTTACTTCAAGTAGTGAACCATATGCAATCGCATAGAATTGCAGTTTTTCTTTTACTCCTCTTCGACCGAAGCCTTCGGCAATGTTAGCCGATATTGAACTGGCTGCTCGCCGTAACTGGTTTGTGAGTGCAAACTTCTCATCTGACGGAAACTTTTTGGTTATTTTGTAGATTGTTACCGCTAAATCTTGAGATTTTTGCCAAACTTCCAGGTCTTCAAAAGAGTTTATTTTCCTATCTACCATCTGCTATCTACCAACTACCGTCATGCTTTGCATTACTTTGCGCCGGTTCCTAGGAGGACTACCCGGATTGTTCTCAGCAATATACTAATGTCCATCCAGAAGCTCCAGTTTTGGACGTAATAGACGTCAAGTCGGCGACGCTCTTCAAAATCTATATCTTCGCGGCCTGAAATTTGGGCTAGTCCGGTAATGCCGGCTTTGACGCTAAGAATGGCGTGTTTACGCTTGTAAGTGTTTAGCTCGGCAGGAATGAGCGTACGCGGGCCAACGAGGCTTAGGTCGCCAATTAGGACATTGAACAGCTGTGGAAGCTCGTCTAGGCTTGTACGACGCAAGATACGGCCAACTCTGCTGACTCGTGGGTCTTTTTTGAGCACGTAGCCTCCGGCTTTGTATTTTTCGTATAATTTTGGCTTGCCAAGTTTTGCGAATGCTTCTTTGTCGGAAAGTCCGCTTATGTCTGAACGGTGCGTTCGGAATTTGAATACTTTGAACTCTCTGTTAAACCGGGTTAGTCGAACCTGACGGAAAAAAATCGGTCCTTTTAGATCGCTGAGTTTTAACATAACTGCGACAAGTAGCAATAGTGGTGACAATATAATCAGCGAAATTAATGAACCGATAAGATCAAACAGTCGTTTTGCAATCTGACCCCACCCAATTAGCATAGTTTGGTGTACAGCAATCATTGGCTGGCCGGCAAACAGACTTACTTCTATATTTCCTACAAACAGGGTGCTGTTCCCGGGCATGAATCTATAAGATATGTGATGTTCCTGCGCAAAGCGTACGATTTCGTTGTTTTTGTAATCATCTCCGTACAGCTCGGTTTGGACGATTCCATGTGGCAGTGAACCTAGTTTTTTAACTGCCTCTTCAAAATTTGCAAAATATTTGAACCGATGAGTGTTTTTACCAACAATTCCGGCTACCCGCATACCGCTTGTTTTTGTATCTGCGATAGATTCTGCGAGGGTAGTGCTAACATTGGTGTTGCCAATAATTAGGATATCGCTAATACCAAAATTGAACCGGAACAACAGTCGACGAACAACACGAGCGATGGTTCTAAACAGTAACAAAAATCCAAAACTTAGACCCAGACCATAGATTGGAACTAGACGGGCTGGGAACAACTGGCCTTCTAGCACGAAGTCGTAGCCAATAACCACCAAAATACCAATAAACGCGCCGGTTAAGAGCCGGCCAATTTCTGTAAAACGCTTTTCGTAGACGTCGTTTCTGTACAGTCCAATTACGGCGTGAACTAATAGCCACAGGGGTAGCACGGCTAAAAATGCGTACAAGAAGTCCAGCGCTGGAATTTGTTCGATAAGTGGCCGCGGGTCATATTTTACACGCAGAATATAGGCGGCCGTGAAAGCGGCGATGAGCGCAAGTGCATCTCCGACAATTAAGATAAGAGAATAGAAAATCGAAGCATTGTTTTTCATCCCGATAGACCTTCTATGGTGAGTAGTTCAGGATTATATATAAAAACATAACTAGCAGTTGAAGTGTAGTTGTTGCCGTTATTCTGTCTGACGGGATTCATTGGCACCATTGTAGCACCGGAGTTGTAAAGAGTTAATATGATGATATACTTATTATGAATAAACAAAATACGAAAATCATCAAATGAAACTAAAAAAGAAACAAAAAAGAGAACTACGGCGCTTCGGTGAATACATGATTAGTGGTGGCGCTCAGTTTTGGAGTGGATACGCTGCCTTTGCATTGTTTGATATAGTATTTGGAATTTCCTTTTGGTGGGCAAAATCCATATCCTATTTCTTAGGAGTTACCGTTAATTACTTGCTTGAGCGATTTTGGGTATTCAAGGTAAAGAACGTATCCAAAAAACAGATTCAAACAACCGCCGGCAAATTTTATTCACTGATGTTCATAAACTTTATATTAGACCTAGGTATTGTTGGTGGATTACGCGAAATCGGCATAACGCCTTACATTGGCCAGTTTATTAGCTCGGCGTTTTTCACCGTTTGGAACTGGCTACTGTTTACACTTTGGGTATTTTCCAAGAAAAAGAGCCCCCGGCCTAGTAAGCAAACATCTAAAAAGAGTCGAGCATGATTGATGAAGACAAAGTAATTCGGCCAACAAAAAAACAGCGTGAGACTTTGCTGTTTATAGAAGAATTTATTGCTGAACACGGATACAGCCCAAGCTACCGCGAGATAATGCGCGCCTGTAATTACACCTCTGTTGCAACGGTTGCTCTGCATGTAAATAATCTAATTAAACGCGGGCATTTACTAAAGCGCGATAACCGGGCACGCTCGCTAGAAGTGTTGTCGCCGGTAGAAACCAAGAAAAAAATCTCTACCAATGCCATTAGTCAAACTGAAGAAAAGTGGTTGGTGGAAAAAATAGACCATATTTTTTCAGAAGCTGAGCACGCAGCAAACCCTGACAAGCACTTAGATAAATTATACGTAATGATTGGGGCGTTGCGGGTGCTGGGATTAGAGGGTGCTGCGCAGGCGTTTATTGCAAGGTTGAGCGACCTTGTTCCTTCAAAGTAAAATGACCGATATGCACTAACTACGAATGGGGTTATAATCGGGGTAATGTTTGAAGCTTTGATACTCGGAATTGTGCAAGGGGTTACTGAGTTTATTCCTGTTTCTAGCTCTGGTCATCTAATATTTTTCCATGAATTATTTGGATCTGATGGTAACAACCTTGCCTTTGATATAGCGCTTCACGTTGGAACATTATTTGCGGTGGTGATTTATTTTAGATACGACTTAGCTAAGTTGATTCGGGGAGTTATAAAAGGCAAGCAACAAGATAAAAATCTAGTGTTGCTTTTGGCTCTGGGTACCGTTCCAGCAGTAATTGCAGGGCTACTTTTTAACGATATTATTGAAGCGTCACTACGTTCACCTTGGGTTGTGGTTGTCATGCTAGCACTTTTTGGCGGTGTAATGATTTTTGCAGAAGAAAAAAGTTCAAAGATAAAAAAGAAACAAAATCTTGAAAACCTTCAGACCGGTGTGGCAATTAGGATTGGTATGTTGCAGTCATTGGCATTGATACCTGGTGTTTCACGGTCTGGTGCAACAATTAGCGTCGGGCTACTGCTTGGGTTGGACCGAGTAGCTGCAACTCGGTTTTCGTTTTTGTTGGCTATTCCTGTCATTTTTGGTGCTGCAGCAAAGACATTTTTAGACGGCGGTGTTCGCTCAGAGATAGCTGCTAACCAGGCGATATTTATTATTGGTGCGGTCACGGCATTTTTAAGCGGACTTTTAGCAATAAGCTTTTTGCTACGATTTGTAGCTAAATACAGCATTCGTAGTTTTGCCTATTATAGGTTTGCGATAGCAGGGGTTATAGCCATAGTCCTTATTCTTAATCGTTGACGGAGTCGCCATCTGTTCTGTATGATGACAGCATCTATTTAAGCTTTAAAACGAGGATACTATGACGAAAAAGATTTTAACGATGGTTATTGGGGTGATATTACTTGGAGGAATAGCAGCGCTTGGTTATTTGTATTTTGATGCTAAAAAAGACGTATCTGAACTACAAAGTCAGGTTGCTGAAAAAGATCAAAAATTAGAGGATTTTAAGTCTAATCCTGAACGTGCAGCTGAAGAAGAAGTCACGGGATACATAGAAGAAGTTAATAAGCTGTATGCGCTGCCAACAAATGAGAAACCAAGTGTTGCTACGGTGAGCGACAAGGATAAGTTAAAAGATCAGCCTTTCTTTGCAAAAGCTGAAAACGGCGACATTACCCTAATCTATGCCCAGAGTAAGCTAGCGATACTGTATCGGCCATCAACAAAACAGCTGGTTAACGTGAGCAGCGTCACTATAAGTGATGACGAAAAAACTCCGGAAACTCGAGAAACTCCAGAAACCGCAAACTAGTTAAAAGCTTGCTGGTAGATAAATTTGGTGTAGACAATAAACCCAATCTGAGCGACCAGTAAAAGCACTAAAATAATAAATCGTTTTTTGTCAGTCATGGATTTGTCACCTTTGTTAACGTTGCGGTTATTACAAGCCTGTTTACTGGATTCCATAGCGGGGTGCAGGTATACAGTGTCAGTAATGAATCTGTGCTTGGAGCCTCTATCTCTATTGCATCTGCGCTAACTTCTTTTTTGTCGACCACCTGGTACAGATATTCAACACCGTTCCAGTACGTCGCTACTTTATCACCGACTTCGACCTTATTTAAATGATAAAACACGCCTTCAGGATCGTCGTAGGTAAATACATGGCCAGCTAACACTGTGTTACTACCAGCGTCTGGAGCTGAGGCGTTTGGTCTGCGCCAGATGCCTTTGTTTAGCTCACTTATTGATTGTCCTTCATTTACAGATTCATCTAATAAGATAGACGGAATTACGAGTCGATTGTCCGCCGGGAAGTCTGGCTTGTCGACAGCTTGACTAACAATCACTGGTGGGTCAGTGGTTTTTTGCCTAAAGTAATAAAGAATTGCCGGCAAAAAAGGAATTATCAGTATGTACAGAGCCACGACAATATTAATAACCGATAATGATTTATTAATTGTAGGTAGCTTTGATGACATGCTAGCTACCAATATGTACTTTAGAAGAAGCTAGTCCAAGGTCTCGGGCGAGGGTTGTAGCCTGCCAGTGATGAATGTTTTCTAAAGCTTCCATAGTTGTTATGCGTTGGATTGGTCCAAAGCGCAGGATTGGGTTCTCTGTATCACTCCAAAGTACCACAGGTAGTACGTAGTCACCCTTGACTAAATCAAGTGTGCCGCGCGCGACCACGTTTAATTTTATTGAGTCAATTTTTCCATAAGAGTATTCAATTTTTGGTGTTGCGCCTTCGACTGCGATCATGAGTGATTTTCCCAACGCTTGCCTACCAATTTTATGAAACAAACGGCGTCCTTTCCACTGGTTTATTTCATCTTTCATCCGATTGTTGTTGGTTGAAATCAATTGCCCCACGTCAATATCTATCCCTTTATCAGCCAGGGATTGACTTACTCTGCCTATAGATTCTGTTCGTGGAAAACTCATGAATACATGACCAGCTTTTTGGATAATTTCAGAGGCTGCCATTGCGAGCTCTGGCTTGTCAGCAAAGATGCCAATTGTAGATACGCCGCGGCTGATTATTTCACCATTTTGATCCTGCCAATGGTCTTCGTCCATTTTTGTGCCAATACCAACAGCAAGTTCGGGCAAATCGTCCATTTTTGTATGTGGAGAAACGAGGATGTGAACAGATTCACCGGCTTGCAAATAGTCTCGCATGGCACTTATTGGAGTACTACTCTGGTTCACTTCGTCGACAATAAAAGGATAGAGTTTTGGTGCAGCAGCTGACGCAAGAAATTCAACTTCTTCAGCAGTCGTAGGAGCTGGTTCAAGGTGGACTGTTTCTAATTTTTGAGAAGGGTGTTTTGAAATGTCGAAGCCAAGCGGACTAAATAGGCCATTTGATGCGTCAATATGTTTCATGGTTGTCTCGCTAAGGGCATCGTGAATCATTGCCCGGGATTCATAAGTTAACGACTCATAGTCAAAACTCTTTCTCATAGTGGCTAACAGTATACCACCCCTGGAAGCGTAAAAAGCAAATAATACTACATGTAGCGTCATGAATGTACGCTATACTACTAAATAGATTAACAAATTGAGCTGGAATAGGGTGTAATTCCCTTACTGTGCCGCAACGGTAAAACGCATGAGACAAAACTACGTTTTTTCTCATCGCGCCGGCAACGAAGTAAATTCGTTGGTCGGGCTGCTTTTTTTCCTGAAAAAAGGCAGATACAAGTCCGATACAGCAACATAAGTCTCCCGAGCAGGAGCGTCCAGCACACGCTGTCACACCCTTGCTCATCGGAGCAGAAGGGTCCCATGCTCGCAGCAAGCATTGAAAAAGAAACAAAAACATTAGATTTTCAGACAGTGGCAGTCGCTTTTCCAGAGCTACTGGCTAGTGCAAATCAAGAGACTGTTCGTGAGCTTGGAGGCTTAGCTCTTGGCGAAACATGTGAGATTATTCCTGTTGAAACCAAGTCTGCCGATTCATCAACAATGCTGTCAGCCCTACACCAGGCACGTTTTGGGGACAAGGCTGCAATCGAAACTATTAAAGTAAACGTTCAGACAGATGTTGCCGAGCGACTATATAAAGCCGGACATGTAACAGAAGTAGTTTTAAGCTACGGAGAACAAGGCATTTCCCAAAACAACAGAAAATTACGGGATATCCATAAGAATACACTCCGACATATGGAGCTTAATGATGTCATGAAACAGCGGACTGAACTGGAGTTTAGAAACGCCGTATTGTTTGAGGAGCTTGAAGCTGCGGCCGTATTAGATGAGTATGATGCGGTTGTTTTTTCAATGACACCACATGACCAGGAAACGCGGACGGATTATCGGTTTTTTACGAGTACAGATTCAGTGTCTATTCAGTATTTAAAAAAGACCAATCAGAAATTGGTGCTTGAAACGGCTATGGTAGCTGGAAAGAAGCATGCAAATACCCTGCGCCATGACAGTGCAGTAATTGGCACTATATTAGCGGGTGCGGGTGTTGACGATACGGCAATCAGTGACAATGAATCGCTTAATCATGTGCTACTAGTACCAAAGACGCAGTTTAACGGAATTGATGAGGTGGTTGAGCTATACGACGACCTAGCCGGAGGTACGTTTTATGGTCAGCTGAAAGAAAGGCAAGATTACAAAGAGTACCGAAAAGTTAGTCGACAGCGTGAGGCGTTTTTTGATCAAATTGTAGAAAGTGTCGTGGAAGATTTACTGGCAGAAGCACACAATTTCCAGCGCCCAATTGATGTTATTGAGAGACTCGACAAACTGTCCGATAAATACTGCGTACTTGCCGCAATTGGCCAGGAAGATATTGATTTGGCGGTTTTTGGCGTCACCGCTGCGGCTCATATTAAGGAAGCACGTGGCTTTGCGGCTGCGGGTGATATGGGTGGAGCAGAACGATCACTTGCGAAAGCGCATGAAGTCAGTACATCGAGCTCTTGCCCTACTAAACTTGTGGGTGCGCTCCAATCTAGTAGTGAATCAGGCAACTCTACTACTGCCGCAGAGGTTTCAAGTGGAAAGAAGAAGATGACATGTCCTTTTTGCAAAGAACGTATCACAGGTGATCCCTGCGGATCAGAGATAAACTGCACAAAATGTAGCGCTTCAACAAAACATAGTTCGTCAGAAAATCGAAAACGGGCAAGAATTTATAAACAAAATAAGAAGAACCGACACAAGCAAAAAGGTATACTGTTTTCATGGAACAGCCAAAGATAGAAGATCCAAAAAAAGTTTGTTCGCTCGAGTATTTTTGCGAGATGTGCGATTACTATCCACTCTATCCTGTTCATGGGCACTATGAATGTCCACAGTGCCGCTATAAGACAAAATGCTGTGAAGGAGCACCACAAGATGTCTAGCAAGGGAAAAGAGCCGCCCCACAAGTTATCTAAACAAAAAATAGGTATATTCTCTGGAACATTTGATCCGGTACATGATGGGCATGTACAGTTTGCGCTTGATGCACTTAAGAACAATAAGCTTGACCGGGTGTTTTTTATGGTAGAACGTAACCCGCGCAGAAAACAGGGAGTAAGAGCTTTTGAGCATCGTCAGGCAATGGTCCAGCTTGCTATTAGCGATGAGGATCAGCTTGGCTCTATTATTATGGACCAAAATAGGTTTACGCCACACGAAACCTTACCGCTACTTAAACAACGGTTTGGTGATGTGCAGCTTGTTTTGCTTGCAGGTGATGACATGCTTTCGCACATGAATGAATGGCCACATATTGAGGAGCTTATTAGAAATGTTACATTTGTGTTTGGCGTACGCGGCAATCAATCAGTAGCAGAGGAACTAATTAAAACGATTCAATCAACAAAAGGAGTGAAGTTTAGGGCATCTTTTATACAAAGCCCACACATAAATGTAAGTTCGTCACGCATTCGTTCTCAGATTAAAAATCATGAAATACCATCGTATATTGACGATAAAGTAGCCAGCTATATTACAGACGAGGGCCTTTACTCTTCTGCGGATTCTGCAAAGAACTGAGATTGAAGGGCAGATAAATGTCGAGTCCTATATTTTTTAAACTCAGTTTTATTAATGCCATTCTTTTTAATAAACGTGCCTATCTGCTCGCTTCCAATAAAGTGCGGCATCATTACGTAACTTGCGCCTTGTTCGTAAAGTTTTTCTGCATCCGCTATGTTTTCTGCACGACAAATAACAACGGTACCTGGGTTCAACTTCTCAAGCAGTCCAACAATGAAAGAGTTTGTGTCAAAATCTCCAATGGTACTAACAACTAACTTTGCCCGGTCGATACCAGCTTCTTCCAATAATTCTACATCGGTTGTATCACCGTATAAGTAGCTTACTTTTCGCTTTTCCAAGACGTCTATTACGTCTGGGTCGTAGTCGATAACCACAAACCTTTTCTTTAGGCGCTCAAATGCTTTAATGAATTCATGGCCTCCTTTTTGGTATCCCAAAAGTATAAGATCATAATTGTTCTTTGATTCCTGGTCCATCTTTACCTTGCGTCGCTCAAACAGACTTAGATATTTTTCGAAAGTAGCGTATAGGCCATCCGAATACGTGATCATATATGAGGAAATCGCGATTGTAATGATACCGATTATCGTAACTAGTGACACAGCTGCTGACTCAACTTGTCCATTTCTTTGGCCAAGTAAGATAAATATCAGAGAGAATTCGCTAATTTGGGCAACAGCCAATCCCGCCTTAAAACTGGTCTTCTTTGTATAACCTAGAAGCCCCATAATCACCATTACTATTATTGGATTACCGATTAGCACAAATGCCGATAGACCAACTGCTTGCCATATTATTGAACCAACATTGCCTATATCTAGTCCGGCACCAAGAGCAATAAAAAAGATAACAATAAAGAAGTCACGTAGCGGTCTAAGGCGTGAACTTACTTCTTGAGCATAGGTCATGGTTGATAATGCAACGCCAGCGACAAGTGCACCAATTTCTAAAGAGAAACCTAGCTCGAAAAAAAGTGTTCCAATTCCAAATCCCCAGGCAATCGCAAATAAAAACAGTAACTCTTGCGATCTTGATATAAAGCCAGTGAGCGGCGTGAGAATAAATTTTGAAATCAGCATAATAACAATTCCTAGTGCTATTGCTTTTAGTACCAGAGAAGCTAAATCTGCAGGACTAAATCCTCCACTGCTAGTAGCGGAGGCAACAACTAGCGCAAGTGTGGCAATAATGTCTTGCACAAGTAAGAAACCGATAGAAATTTTTCCATGGAGCTTATTTTGTTCCTTTTTATCACTCAAAAGTTTGAGAATAATAATTGTGCTACTGAAAGTCAGTGCAACAGCAATATAAAAGGCCGGCACATTGCCGTAGCCAAGTAGTCTAACGATCCCGAATCCAAAAAGAGAGGTAAACAATACCTGGCCAACACCGGTCAGCAGCGCTACTCGTCCTACTTCCTTGATTACTCGGGGATTTAGCCCAAGACCAACAATGAATAGCAGCAGGGCAATGCCAAAGCTTCCGAATTCTGTAATAGTTTCCGCAGAAGTTATGAATCCAAATACAGACGGTCCAACTAATATTCCGGTAAGTATGTGGCCGACAATTAATGGTTGTCTTAACGCACGCATCACAATTGAAATACCAACCGCTATGGCGAGCAATAAGCTGAGTTCTGTAAAAAAGTTTCCGTGCATGTTTGTTTAAATCTATGTTTTAGCTAAATACTTGGCATAATTGTACAATAAGCGTAAGGTAAATGAAACCTATGGAACGTTATTTTAGAATCATCGCAAACAGAGTTTCGCAGATTGCAGGAAGTCCTTTTGCATTCCTGGGCGCATTTTTGGTCGTGGTAGTTTGGGCGAGCACGGGAAGTGTTTTTGATTATTCTGACACTTGGCAGTTAGTAATTAATACCGGCACGACGATTGTGACGTTTCTAATGGTGTTTTTGATTCAAAATACACAGAATCGTGACGGCAAGGCGATGCAATTAAAACTAGACGAGTTGATCCGTGCCAGCAAGGCTCGAGATAGTTTTGTAGATTTAGAAAATTTAACCGATAAAGAGCTTGCAGAAATAGATGAAGAGTTCAAGAAGTTCCACGAACTACACAGAACACCAGAATCTCTAATTAAGCTCCAGCTAAAGATAAAGAAAGAACACGATCGCCGAATGAGTCTGCGTGGCGCCGGCCAAGCTCTGAACACTTTTCTACATAAAGATATATCAAAAAAGTAGAAATATTAAATAAAAGCAGTTGACGCGCATAAACGCTTATGACAATATGTAAGTACTACATTTGGCCGTTAACGGTCGGTAGAAACAAAAACAATCAAAAGTTGAGGCAGAGGTGTCTAGGAAGGTAATACGGGTAAAATCCGTGATAATACAAAAAATCACAAAAAAGGAAGTGTGTATGGAAGCACAAGCAAGAGGTCAAAAGCGACCAAAGTGGGCACAGTTTATTCACTACTAAAGTGCTACTTTTAACAAAAAACGTGTGAGGGTCCTGACTAATTGTCAGGACTTTTCATTTTAACTGGTTGTTTTTGCTGCGATAGCGTCTTGAATTAATTGTTCAAATTCTTCGATAGATTTTGGATTCTCTATCAACTTTCCGTCTATTACAAAGCCGGGAGTTCCTTGAATATTTAGCGCTTCACCAGCCTTTATGTCATCTTGTATTGCAGTATTAACTTCTCTGCTACTTATGTCGGTATCAAATTGTTCCATGTTGAGTCCTAGGCTTTCAGCAAAACTTCTAAATGTTCCTGCTGCATTGTTACCACTTGCCCAAGTTTGCTGTTGTTCGTAAATAAGGTCATGCATTTCCCAGAACTTGCCTTGAAGACTTGCGGCTTCAGCTGCACGGTGAGCTGCCATTGCGTTTGGATGTATTGCAACAATTGGGAAGTTTTTAAACTGAAAAGTAATTTGGTCTTTGTATTTTTCTTTTATTTGCTTGACGATTGGGTGGTACGAAGCACAGGCTGGGCATTGAAAATCACCATATTCTGTTAGATTAACGACAGATTCTGGGTCTTCAGATTCTTCTGGATTAATCCCATAGTAATGACTCGTCGGTTGACCGCTCGAGTTAGTGTCTGAATCAGTTGATTCTTTTTTTTGTGAAACTATGATTCCCCCAAAAACTGCAAAAAGTACGACAAGTACGATAACAAACTGTTTATTCACAATAAATTCCCTCTATTTAGTCATCGTATTGTACCATTAAGACATGACATTCATTATTGGAATTTTGTTTGGTAGCTTCGCACTCGCAACAATTGGACTCAAACGTGCATATGAAAGCGTTTCAATTAAGGAGCTTACAAAACGTGCTCGCGCTGGGGATCACACTGCAATACTACTTCATCGATCAGTTGCTTATGGGTCTAGTCTATCGTTTGTACTCTGGACGCTTATTTGTATCTCAAACGCTATGTTCTTTGTATTTATCGCACGTTCGTCGGCTGCTTGGTTTGCCGCGTTTCTTACAGCAATGGTAATTTGGTTTGGTTTTATCTGGCTTCCAAAGCGTAAGGCGAGTAGTTATGGTGTGTGGTTTGCGGCACAAATTTCACCAGTTGTTGCCAAGGTTGCTTCGTTTCTATACCCGATTGTCCAAAGAGTAAACGGTTGGGTTCACAGATTTTCCCCGATTCACATACATACCGGAATTTACGATGAGGATGACTTGGTTAACTTGCTACAGACACAGAAGTCTCAGCCAGATAATCAAATTCCTGACAGTGCACTAGAGATTGCTAGCTATGCCATTACTTACGGAGGTGTATTAGTTAGAGAAGTTTTAGTGCCACGACGCACAGTACGCATGGTTCAGGCAGATGAAACAACAGGACCAGTGTTTATGGATGAACTTCATAAGAGTGGATTCTCGCGGTTCCCCGTATATAGTGAAAATACTGATAATATTGTTGGGATTTTATATTTACGCGATTTAGTTAAAACAAAACACTCCGGGAAAGTAAAGACACTGATGAACCCCGAAGTGCTTTTTATTCATGAAGAGCAAACCTTGCAGGATGCCCTGCAGGCAATACTAAAAACTCTCCAACACATGGTTATAGTAGTGAATAGTTTTGAAGAATATGTAGGTGTACTTACGATAGAAGATGTTTTTGAACAAATACTGGGACAACAGATCGTCGACGAATTTGATCAGTACGAAGATATGCGAGCTGTAGCTTCGTTGGCTGCTAAAAAAGATCATCAGGAACGTCAACACCCAGCAGAGTAAGCAAAAATTGATTACAATTAATAAAAATGGTATAATATTTTGCTATGAATCTAGAAGAACTAGGACAAGTATGTAAATTAACACCTGAAGAATTGGTCGATGAAGCTTCGCGACTTGATGTTGCATCAAAAAATGAACTTACAGACAACCAGGCATTTTCGGTAATCAAAAATTCAATTAATGGCTACCAGACTAAACTAGATGCTCAGCTCAAGGATTCCATCGACTATTTGACAGGCTTTCCAGGGCGTAACATGTTTGAGGGTCAAATTGCTCAGCATCACGCCCGCTTTAAGCGCGATCCTCAAAAAAATTCATATGGGGTGCTCGAGTATGACCTAGATCACTTAAAGTCTGTCAATGATTTACTGGGTCACGATGCTGGCGATGATTACCTAAGAGCCTTCGCTTGTGCAGCGCGCGAAGGCGTGAGAGACGGTGATCAATGGTTCCGTATAGGGGGAGATGAATTCGCGGCAATTATTTTTGATGTAAACGACGACATCACACTGCAGTTAGTTGAAGAACGAGTAAAAGAAAAAACTATAGAACAGTTTAATCTGCTGATAGCTAATTGGTCAGACAGAACCAATAAAAAAACCGATAAAACACTTTCTAACATGGGACTAGATGTTTCATCTGGTCGCGCTTTACCAAATCAAGACAACGATGTGCTTACCATAATAAAAAAAGCAGATGAAATGCTGTACGAAATGAAAGAGAGTAAAGGCAATAAGCCAATAAGCGTAATTGATATACCTGTTGCTTTTAATGAAAAAGTAGCCGGTAAATTCACTCTTTTTTATCATCCGCCGAAACGATAAGCTTACCAGCATGATATTTTTCATCTATACTATATATCTGATGATTTATCTTGATATTAATATGAATTTATGGGTAGGCTCTCGCAAGTGATGAGCGAGCATGCTTTTGACCCCCAAACAATCACAGATAAATACTAAACGAAAGAAATATGATGAGAATTCTAAGCAGTGAAGTTACGAATCAAAAAGACAAACAAGTAAAAGTCTCTGGTTGGGTGCATTCAAGGCGTGATCACGGCGGATTGCTATTTATTGACCTGCGCGACCACAAAGGCCTGCTGCAGCTTACAGTCCGCCCGGACGAAGTAGACAAAGAAGTTTTTGCAATTGCCGAATCACTGCGCGATGAATACGTAATTGAAGCAACTGGCAAAGTTGTTGAAAGAGATAAAGACCTAAAAAATTCAAACATTGTATCTGGAGACGTTGAAATGGTTGTCGATTCAATTCGCATACTAAACAAAGCTGAAGCACTCCCGATTCAAGTAAACAGCGATGTACTTAGCAACGAAGAAAACAGGCTTAAGTATAGATATCTTGATTTGCGACGAGACAAAATGCAAAATATGCTCAAAAAAAGAGCCGAACTGTATAAAGTTATGCGCTCGTATATGGAAGAGCGTGAATTTACTGAAGTCACCACACCGATTTTGGCAAACTCAAGCCCTGAAGGCGCACGAGACTTTCTTGTACCATCACGGCTTCACCAAGAAAAATTTTATGCACTTCCACAAGCACCGCAACAGTTTAAGCAACTATTGATGGTCGGGGGCGTTCATCGCTACTATCAACTTGCTGCAGCATTCCGAGATGAAGATCCAAGAGCCGATCGGCTTTATGGTGAGTTTTACCAGCTTGATATGGAAATGTCATTTGTTGAAGACGGTTCAGAGGTCAGAGACCTTATAGAGCCGTTAATAATTGATTTGGTTAAAGACTTTGCTGGCAAGAAACTTTTAAGTGATGAAATTCCAAGAATTAGCTACGAGGAATCCATGAACAGATTCGGCACCGATAAGCCTGATCTTCGCTTTGGAATGGAGTTAATTGACTTAAGTGGGCAATTAAAAGACTGCGGCTTTGGTGTTTTTAGCAAAGCGATTGAAACAGGAGGAGTGGTAAAGGCGATTGTAATCACTGGAAAGACATTTAGCAGATCACAAATTGATAAGCTTACTGACCTAGCAAAATCTGAAGGAGCAGGCGGATTGCCATACATGACCGTCGAAAACGGAAAAGCCGTTTCATCAATTGCCAAATTCTTTAGTGACGAACATTTGGAGTCTATTGTCAGTTCAACAAATGCAAAAGATAGTGATTTGATACTGTTTGGTTCCGATACGCGCGAAAAGGTCAACAAAGTGCTTGGCAGTTTGCGTAACCATCTGGGCGATGAACTAGAGCTTAAAGATCCAAACATTGTTGCACTGGCTTGGATAGTTGATTTTCCATTTTACGAATGGGACGAAAATGCCAAGAAAATTGATTTCGGTCACAACCCGTTTTCTATGCCTAAAGGTGGTGTGGAAGCACTTGAAACGGAAGATAAATTGAGCATTGTGGCTGACCAATACGATATGGTGATGAATGGCTACGAAATATGTTCCGGCGGGGTTCGCAATCATAATCCAGAAGTAATGTATAGAGTTTTTGATGTTCTTGGCTATGACAAGGCATATGTTGATGAGAAATTTGGCGCAATGCTAAGTGCTTTTAAATATGGCGCACCACCGCACGCTGGTTGTGCGTTTGGAATTGACAGGATGTTCATGGAGCTTGTAGGTGAGAAGAATATTCGTGAAGTTGTTGCGTTTCCAAAGAACGGTTCAGGCGTTGACTTAATGATGAATTCACCAAGCGAAGTCGATCCAAAGCAACTCAAGGAGCTTGGTTTTTAGAG
>JBBQAZ010000016.1:0-20061 GCA_038316995.1 Saccharimonadales bacterium (SeqCode)
ATGCGATAGGCGCACTTCTTGCTCTTGATTACCTAAATTACAGGGGTAGAAAACGGCTTGAGAAAAACGTCGCGAATGAATCTGCCAAGCAAGAGGAAACGGTCAAAAAAATCAAAAAACAACTACAAGAACAGAAAACCGAATTATCGAATCTGAAGAAAAGAGAAACATCACTAGAATCCGGAAGGAAAACAGCACGTCCCGAAAATAGTGCACCAGCATCCAGCAGAGAGAAACTTGTTAAAAAGAATGAGTTCCCGCAATCGCCAAGCATAGAAAAACAAACTGTCCAAAAAGAACGATGGGCAAACAAGCAGCCAGAGGTAGAAATCTCTCTCAGAAACGAAAATCTAGCGGCTGATAAGCAACAAGCAAAAGAGAGAACGATACTGCAGCAGCTCAGGGAGCAACAAGAAACTGAGCGGGCTTTCGCTCAGGAAAGGCTCGTTGAACAACGGAGAGTGAATCAAGAGGTGGAAAAGTCACTTCAACAAGAGAAAAACAAGGAACTACAGCTACCAGCTGAATTAACAGAGTCCAGAAGCTCTTTTATAGAGAAAGAATACGAGCGAAGAAACGAAGTGCGTGATCAAAAAGCGTCACAAGTTACCTCTGTTGCAGCGGTTATTAATCAAATGCAGCAGACTCCTGCGCAAAGCAAGTCAACCTACCGTGCGGTTACAAATTCTGTAACGCCAACATCCGTTCAGTCGCAGCCTCAATTGCAAACTACCTCAACTACAACGAGTCAACCAAAGACTGATGACATCTATATAAGAGCAATAAAAAGCGGTTTTTTGAGTGCAGTAGTCATCGCGGCGATTTATCTGACGGTTTACTTACTATCTTAGAAAAGTGTTAAAGAAGTTGTAATTATACAGAAATAGGTTACTATACTTGACTTATTTGAGTGTTTATGCTTAAATGTACAGGTTAAATAAAAATATAAATACTATAGAACGAAGAAGGAACCACAAATAATGAGCGAACAATTACAAGTACCACTCCCCAAAGAACTCGACGACCATCAGTCAACGGATGGACTTGCAGCTTCAAATGGAAATATTCAGGTTAACGACGGAGTAGATAGCGAAAAGCCTTCTTATTCATACGCAGAAACTCTTTCAGACCCAATGCTTATGCGCGAAAAGCGTAGTAAGGATAGTATTGATGATAGTGATATCAGTGAAAGCCCTTCATCTTCAGAAGATGTGGTTGCCAGAGGCAAGCCACAGGAGCCGTTGAGAATTAGATCCAAAGAAGAATATTATGAAAAAACGCATAAATTAAGTGATGAGCGAGCAAACCTTACGGATGAATTAGTAAGAAGTAGAGAGGGTCAAAAGCTTGAAGGGATCAAGCGTGATTGGAGTGACACCGCTTCAGAACATGACACGAAAGTCGCAGCTTATTCTAAAGAAATTGAGAGTAAATTGTTGGAACTTGGAAGAAAACAGGAGGCACTTGACTATAAAGATGAAGTTCGACAGTACAATGATGACCTAAAAGAGCTACACAATGCCGCCCAAGAACAAAAAAAGGCTAGTGAGGTCCAGTCGTGGAAGGAACGTATCGGTGTAAAATCACTTTCTGATACAAGTGAAGCAAAAGCTGTAGTTGACTCTACGACTAGTGATCCAGTTCGGCCTGACAGTGTTCCATACAAAGAGTGGCTTTCTATGAGCCCCTTACAGAGATCTTTGGCGCACGACAAAAATGTTAAGGACGGAGCCTCTTCGGTAGATAATCTCGTCAACGATGAAGAACGTGAAGATTTTGATTTTGAAAACCTGACTATTGATCAGCTTACCGATGAAATGGCATTTGCACGAATCACTGGTAATAAGCCACATATTAGTGCCCTCGCAGAAAAGATGAGCAACGCCCTAAAAGACGAATTAAAGGACAATAGTCCTGAAGAACAGAGTGCAAGACTCAATAAGCTAAATGATGATCGTGAAGATATTGAAGTTCGGCTACTTTCTCAATTAGATGAGCTAGAAATGACTGACGAGCAACGGATCTTTGCCGGAAAATACAAAGACCGGCTAAAGGACGTCCAATTAAATCAGCTTAAAGAGCTTACAGCTCAGCAAGCCAAGTTACTCGGTGACGAATCCCTTAGCGATGATGAAAATAATGAAGCAGATGCACTACTAACGTCTAATTTTGATAAGTTACTTGATCAACATGCGCTACTCATGAGTCTTGACGACGACGCAAAAGAAGAACTTAAAGCTGGTATTGCTCAAAGCGTGCTTGATAGCATGGGCGAAAATGTCGTCGAAGGAGATGAAAAGAAAGAAGCGAGTAAACTCAAGAATGCTTGGACTCGTGCAGGAATGGCCTTAGCGGGCATCAAGAGTATTCCAGCCAAGGGAAACGCATGGATTGATGCACAGCTTGCTAAAACAGAATGGTCACCGCGCATGAAGCGCAACGTCAAGATGATAGGTGCTGCTGCCATGGCTGTTGCTGCAGCAGGTGGTGTTGCGGCATATCTTAAGAGTACTGGCGGTGATACGACTGGACTCGATGCTGATCTTCCAACGCCAAGTGGTTCGAGTTCTGGAGTTATTGACGGGAATCCTGGTGCTAACGTTGTTGAATTAGCTGGAAATGCAGCAGATGTAGCCGGCCCAGCCGCTGAACAAGCTTCGAATGCAGTAGACATTGGAAACTTTGAGTATCCTTGGGATTGGGCAGAGGCAAAATTCGGAACAGGAAAAGGCAGTGAAAATCTCTACCGACTGGCGCAAGTTGCGCAAGAAAATGGACATGAAGTCGAGTGGATCAACAAGGGAACTAACACAGCTCAGCTCTTGATTGATCAAAAGTCAGACGTTAATTATGTCACTGGCGTATTAGATACGCTTTAGTGTCAGGGCGTTAGCTGTTAAAATAAAAACTATTGAAAGGAAAATCACATGTTTAAACTAGATAATAACTTACTCGTTGAACTTGGACTTGGAGATCTCCCAGCAGAAGAAAAGAATAAAATGCTTGCACATATCTACGAAACGCTTGAAATGCGCGTTGGCATGAAGCTTGCCGAACAGATGACAAATGAACAGCTCGATGAGTTCGAGGGATTCATTAATAAAAATGATGAAGCTGGAGCCCTTAGATGGTTAGAAACAAATTTTCCTAACTACAAACAAGTTGTTGCAACTGAGCTTGAAAACTTAAAAGGTGAGATAAATCAAAATGCCGCAGCAATTGTTGAAGCAAGCAAAGGTCAACAAACACCAGAAGCATAAATTACGTGTTCAAGTGACGACGATGACCGGCGAGGAATCCTTCGGCGGTCATTTCATTTTTGCCAGCTGGCTTGAGCTTTAAGATTTGTAGTGATTTTGTCCCACAACAGATATGAAGTTCATTATTATTTACGACAACATCACCTGGCTTGCCGCTAAAATTGGAAACATTTGAAGATGTAATTACAACGTTTTTACCGGCTAATTCTGTATAACTTTTCGGCCAATCAATGAAGGCTCGTATTTCTCTTTCAATTACTTCTGCTGATTTGGACCAATCAACTTGACCGTCTTCTTTAGTAAGTTTTCTAGAATAGGTGGCGCGGTCTTCATGCGGCTGGCTTCTTGGTTTGATGCTTTCGGAGGCGTACTTTATGAGATTCTCCGCAAGTAATTTATCGCTTAAATTAATCAATTTCTCTGTTAATGAAGGTGTTGTGTCGCCCGGTAAGATGTTAAGACCACTTTGTGCCAGTAGCTTGCCAGTGTCCATCCCCTGGTCGATGAGCATAAGGCTTACCGCTGTTGTTTTTTGTCCACTTAAAATTGAAAAGCTAATCGGGTCGGCGCCTCTCCACTCCGGCAGTCTAGAGAAATGACTATTTACTATACCTAAAGGGAAGAAGTCTATGGCGTCTTGACTGACGATAATCCCAAAATCGATCAAAACTCCAAGTTTTGATTGTAGGTTTGAGCCTTTAAGCTTTGTTGTGACTTCTTGCTTAGAATTTACTTCTATTATTTCTAAGTTATGTTGTTTGGCGATTGCAAGTACCGGGTAGTCACCTCGGTGTCCTATTGGTTTTGGTTTGGTGACAACAGCTTCAATTTCTTGATGAGCAAGTAGTAATTCAAGTGATTTTGAAGCAACTGGCCCAGTCCCAAAAAATACAATCTGCTCTTTATTCTTACCAGAGTTGTTCATTGGCTTTTACATCTTTAATGTAATCAAGTTTTTCTAGTTTTCCATCGGATGTGAGTTTATAGAAAGCTTCGGGTATATCCTTGATATGGTCAATAAAAACCGTACCGTTAGTATGGTCAATTTCATGTTGAAAAACGCGGGCTAGGAAATCTTCTGCGGTGACACGGATTTCTTGACCTTTTTCATTCAAAGCTTTCACTTTCACTTTTTGGTACCTTGGTACCTTGCCGTAGATGTTTTTGACACTTAGACAACCCTCAAAGTCCTCTATAAGTTCACCCTCAAGTTTCATAATTTCCGGATTAATAAATACTGAAAAGCTACGATCTTTTTTATTGTCAAAGTCGTTACGAACTATTACCACGCGGTAAAGCTGATCAACCTGGACAGCAGCGAGCGCAACCCCTATTTCATGTTCTCGACTATCCTCCCAATCTAGCGTTGCTACTTTCATATCCTCTATAAGCTTTATTGTTTCATTGGAAATTAGACCCACTCTTTTGGAGCGTATTCGGAGGCTATCATTCGGCAGGGTGATAATATTATCTTTGTTCATTCTTGGAGAAAGTATAGCGTAGGACAGGGATCTATAACAGATTAATTGGGTCAATGTCGTAGCGGGCGGTAGGCGGAAGGGTAGTTATTATATTAGTGAGATGTCCGCGATCCTTAGATTTTATAACTATTTGCCAGTTGTAGTTGCCACTTGTTTTGGCTTTAAAGGATGGACTTGGGCCGGCTATCCTTACCCGCAATTTTAGTTTGTGGATTTGTCCCAGAGATTTTTCTGCGAGCCTTTGAGCTGCCGTATTGTCTCGTCTTGAGTAGGTTATTTTAAGAAGATAGCAGAAAGGTGGATAGAGAAATTGTTTTCTTTCTTTGAGTTCGCCGTCAAGGAATGTTGAGTAATCTTTTTTTGCTGCAGCTTTGAGTAGTGGACTATCTGGATTGTGAGTTTGAATAACAACATGACCCTTTCTGTGGCCTCGCGCAACCCTACCAGTAATTTGATGAAGCTGTTGGTAGGTTTTTTCTCGCGCGCTAAAATCGGGTACTGTGAGAGAGCTATCGGCTTGAATGACGCCGATTGTACTAAGCTTAGGTAGGTCGAGCCCTTTGCTAAGAAGTTGAGTGCCTACAAGAATATCTATTTCACCCGAATGAACCGCTTCGTAACGTGCCTCTAGGCGTTCACTTTTTCCAACGTCTGTGTCAAAACGAGCTACCTTTGCTTCTGGAAACAACTTTTCAATATGACTTATCAGGGCTTTTGTTCCAATTTGTTTGTAAAAAATATCTGGACTACTGCATACAGGGCATGTAGACGGTGGCGGTAATGCGTCTCCACAGGTGTGACAACGCATCTCATGTTTATCCGCATGGAAGGTGAGGGGAATATCACAGTTTTTACAGATGTTCTCCCAGCCGCACTGCTGGCAAAGTACAAGCCGGGCGGTACCGCGACGGTTTAAATAAACTAGCGCCTGTTCTTTGCTGGCAAGTGCGGAGGCTATGCGCTTAATAAGTGGGCTAGACAGATGTGGTGATGTACCAAATAAGGAACGGTCCTTAAGATCTACCAGCTCATAGGTTAAGTCATCCATTCCTTCTGTAGATGACATTTTTAGTATTGGTAATTGTTTGCTATCAAATAAAGCGTAATCTACGACCGAAGGTGTTGCACTGCCGAGTATTACATTCGCACCATGGAGCTGACCAAGTTTTGCTGCTACTCGAGTGGCGTGATAATGAGGCGAGTTGTCCTGCTTATAGGCGTCTTCATGAGCTTCATCTACAACAATAAGCCCTAGTGATTGAAAAGGTGCAAAGAGCCCGGAGCGTGTTGCTATAACAACAATTCCTTTTTTGTCGTTAGCAATTTTTTTCCATTCTAGTCTTTTTTCTTTTGGGGTGAGTTGCGAGTGAAGTGTTATAACGGGATGATTAGTTAGGTCTTTTAGGTTTGAGACGAGCTGAGCAGTTAACCCAATTTCTGGAGTAAGAATAAGTACAGATTTTTTAGCTTTTAACGCCTCATTTGCCAACTCAGCGTAAACTCTGGTTTTTCCAGATCCCGTTTCTCCGTGAAGTAAAAAAGTTTTACTTTTACTTTCTGTAATTTGATTGATAACTTTTGTTTGCTCGAGTCGCAGGGCTGGATGAACATTTTCTGTAGTGGTGTGTACTGCAGTAGCTGCTGGTGTCTTATGCTTGTCGTTCTTGAGAATACTGTTTGGCATAAACAGTTGAAGATTCACTCCAGAAGTAGTTGGGTAATACGATTCCATCCATTTATGCAGTTCTATCGATGGGTTTGGAAGTGGTGGATTATCATCAATTCTTGTTATATCTTTTACAGCGAACTCAGGTTTAGAAACAATTTCGAGTATGTACCCGGTTAGCTTTTTAGATCGGACGGGTACAGTAACTAACGTTCCAGGCTTCAACAGAGACTCATGGGCATAGGTAAGTGGTTTTTTGCTGTGATAGGCTCTTCCCGAAACAGCTACATTGTAGTAGTTCATCATTACCATTATATGACGAGTACAGATTTTTCTTGAATTATTCTTCGAGTTTACGTATACTCTGATTACGTTGTAGGAGTAACAATAGGGAAGCTCATGTTAGATGTATTTATAACCAGTCGAGTGCGCCGAAAGATCATTGTGGTCTATGCAAAGTACCCAGATTTTAAGACGCACGTTCGGGGACTCGCAAAACTTATTAGAGAAGACGCCGGTAATATACAGCGCGAACTTAAAAGATTAGAAAAAATTGGATTTTTAATTTCTGAAAAACAGGGTAACACGAAGGTGTACTATACCAATAAGCACTTCGCTATATTCAAAGAATTACAGAGTATTGTATTGAAGTCACAACGCCAAAAGCAAAAAAAACAACAAGAGCAACAGTAAGGCTTGCTTTTCCCTATCTGTTAACGTACTATAGTCCAGATGATTCAAGTTAGTAAGAAAGACCCAAAAGAATCCGTTGAAAGCCTTGTGAGGCGTTTCGGTCGGAAAGTACAGCAGTCAGGTGTGGTTGCTGAGGTTAAGCAGAATCAATATTTTGAGAAGCCAATGAGTAAGCGCGATCGCCGTAAAAAAGCGATAGTCCGCAAAGAACGTAAGGCTATTAAAGTAAAGAAGCTTAAACTCGGTCAACACTAATGGCGCTAGTTGATACAATCAACGCTGATCTTAAACAAGCTCTTTTGTCAGGTGACAAGGAGCTTGTTTCTGTTTTACGAGGACTTAGAAGCGTAATGCTGAATGAAGAAATTTCTCAGGGAAAAAGAGATACAGGACTAGAAGATCAAGATATTGTTGCGCTTTTCCAGAAGGAAGTTAAAAAGCGCAATGAAGCCATCGAATTATATGAGAAGGCAGGTGCAGCCGAACGCGCAGACCAAGAGAAGTATGAGTCTGAGGTTATTGGTAGGTATCTTCCAGAAATGATGAGCGAAGAGGCTATAGCTACGATTGTTGACGCAGTAATCGAGGAACTCGACGATAAGAATATGTCAAAAATGGGGCAAGTTATCGGCGAGGTGAAAAATCGGACTGCTGGTCTAGCTAATGGCGGCGTGATCGCTAGGCTAACAAAGGAGAAACTAGGATGATTATATTTACAGGAGTCGTAGGATCAGGAAAAAGTTCTCAAGGGCGCATGCTTGCTGACGAGATGGGTCTTGCATGGGTTTCTACGGGCGAGTTTCTTAGAATGCTTATTTCCGGAGACCGACGCAAGGAGATGCTACAAGGTAAGTTGATTGATGATGCCGAGATAATCGGGCTTATACAAAAAATATTTGCAATGATTAACACTGATAATGAATTTATATTAGATGGTTTTCCGCGAACCTCTGAACAGGCTGATTGGCTGCTTAGCCAAAGAAAGCACGAACAACTTACCATCACGGCAGTTATACATCTTACTGCAAGTGAAGAAGTAGTACGCGGTCGTTTGCTTGATCGTGGACGACAGGATGATCACCATGATGCTATAAAAGAACGCTTTGCAGAGTATGAGGAGCATATATTGCCCGTCTTAGAACAATTCAAGCTTGCATCGGTGCCAATCTTTGACATTGACGCCAATAAATCAATTGACGAAGTTCATTCGGAAATTGAAGCTGCTATGAATACGGTTATTTAGTTTAAAAATATGACTCGAATAAAAACACAAGCAGAGATTGATGCGATGCGGATAGCTGGCGGAATGCTAGCGCAGGTACTCCGTGCTGTTAAGAATCAAACAAGTTCAGGTATGACCACCAAAGATTTAGCAAACACTGCTAAGAAAGAGCTACGTGCGCTTGGTGGGCAACCATCGTTCTTGGGCTATCAGGGGTTTCCTGATGTGCTTTGTGTATCTATAAACGATGAAATAGTGCACGGAATTCCCTCAAATAAGAAAGTGCTTTCAGGTGGCGATATAGTAAGTATTGATTTTGGGGTGACGCACAAAGGCATGATAACCGATGCAGCAATAAGCTATCTTGTCGGAAATGTAAAAGATAAAGAAAAGTTAGAACTGATTGCAACGACAGAGCTTGCTCTTGCTGAAGCTATTCTAACGCTCAAGGATAGTGTTCGTGTTGGAACTATTTCGGCTGCTGCCCAAGAGGTTGTTGAAGAGCATGGCTATGGTATTGTTAGGGACCTTGTTGGGCATGGAGTTGGTCATGAGCTACATGAGCTACCTAATATTCCTAACCACGGTCGTCCAAATACTGGTCCCAAGTTGTCTGCTGGAATGACTATCGCGATAGAGCCAATGGTCACTCTTGGCTCTCACGAAGTCGTCGTTGATCCTGATGGTTGGACGGTTCGCACCGCAGATGGAAGTCTTTCTGCACACTTTGAACACACTGTGTTAATTACTGATAATGGTTACGAAATTCTAACAGAATTCTAACAATTTTTAATACTGCTATTGGTTGTACTAGAAGAATAGCTTGTTCATTGGTATACTTCCATCATGCGTGAACAAACACCAACACATTTTGTTGGTCTTGATATTGGAACACAAAATGTTCGTTGTGTAGTTGGAATGGTTGATGAAGCCGATCCAACAAGGCCGACCATTATTGGTCATGGTAGTGCCGTGAACCACGGTGTTCGTAAAGGCGTTATTGCGCATGTAGACGATGTAGCCGATGCGGTCGCCCATGCAATTACAGAAGCAGAGAGACTATCTGGTGTCCACATACAGCATGCAACAGTTAACATCAACGGTTCACACGTAACTGGCATAAACTCCAAAGGTGTGATTGCCGTCAGTACTGCCAGCAAAGAAATCGGACCAGATGAGCGACTGCGAGTAGAAGAAGCGGCTACGATTGTTCAACTTCCACCTAACCGAGAAATTATCCAAGTTTTTGCTAAGAATTATAGGATTGATGGTCAGGACAACATTAAAGACCCAATCGGCATGCATGGGGTGCGGCTAGAGGTAGACACACACATCGTTACAGCTTTAGCACCTAATGTCCGCAATCTTGAACTTGTTCTTGAGAGATCTAAATTGTTTGCTTCGCATAAAACATTATCTTCACTTGCGGCATCGGAAGCCGTTCTAGACAGGACACAAAAGGAAGCCGGCACGTTATTAGTGGATATCGGAGCCGGAACAACAAATCTAGCTATTATTGAAGACGGAGAAGTGCACCACGTTGCAATAATCCCGGTAGGAAGCATTAATTTAACGAATGATCTTGCTATTGGACTCAAAACTGATTTAGAGATTGCCGAGAAAGTAAAGCTACAACACGCTCAGCTTGACGATTCTAACAAGGACCTGAACGCCAAAGTTGAACATGATGGAAAATCTCATTTATTTGAAATGAGTGACGTTAGAATGATTACTGAGGCGCGTATCGAAGAATTATTTGAATTAATTGATAAAGAGCTAAAAAGTGTTAGACGTTCCAGGAAGCTCCCCGGTGGTATTGTATTTGTCGGAGCGGGATCAAAGATTCCTGGGATCTCTGACTTTGCAAAGGATAAACTTGAGCTTTCTGCTAGATTAGGGACACTTCAACCGCTTGGTGGGCTGGTAGATGTTGTTGACGACGGGGCTTATGCAAGTGCCGTAGGATTAATGTTACTAGACATGGTTCTTCTTCCAGAGGACGGGTCTGGTGGAGGTCAACCGAATTCTCGTGCTTTTGGATTTGTTGAAGGCCTTCTTGACAAAATTGGTCTCAAGAAGTAAATCATCAAAAGCTAAAAACTCCATCTATTAAGTACACGATTCTAGACTTCTTAAACACAGAAGTTTCTCCATGCTATAGAGTTGTAGACCAGCTCTTATTGAACATAAACACGCTATCAGGTATACTCACCTTACAGAAGTAAGAGGGAAATATAAGATGCCACAGGTTGCTCCAGCTATAGAGACGTTCGCACGTATTAAAGTTATTGGTGTTGGTGGCGCAGGTGGCGCCGCAGTTAATAGAATGATTGAATCCGGAATTAAAGGGGTTGAGTTTGTTGTTGTTAACACAGATTCACAAGCGCTACATCATTCAAAAGCAACCACAAAAGTTCACATCGGTAAAGATGCTACTCGTGGTCTTGGCGCAGGCGCAGACCCAGATGTTGGTGAAACGGCTGCTGAAGAATCATCAGAAGACATCAAGAATGTTGTAAAAGATGCTGACATGGTTTTTGTTACCATTGGTGCAGGGGGTGGAACAGGAAGTGGCGCCGGACATGTGGTTGCAAAACTTGCAAGAAAAGAAGGAGCTCTTGTTGTAGGATTTGCTACAAAACCGTTTGCTTTTGAAGGTCAAAAGCGCAGAAAAAATGCAGAACATGCAATTGAATCTCTTAGACAAGAAGTGGATACATTAATTATTATTCCAAACGATAGACTACTACAGACGATTGATCGTCAAACTCCACTCCTTGAAGCTTTCAAGGTTGCCGATGATGTATTAAGGCAAGGTGTCCAAGGCATATCTGACCTTATTACCGTGCACGGACTCATAAACTTGGACTTTGCTGATGTGAAGGCTGTTATGAGCAACGCTGGTTCAGCTTTGATGGGCATAGGTCGCTCGAGTGGAGAAAATCGTGCGGTTCAAGCTGCACAGCAAGCTGTTGAATCGCCACTACTTGAGGTTTCTATTGATGGGGCAAGAGGAATTCTCTTTAATATCATTGGCGGAAATGATATGTCTATGCATGAGATCAACACTGCTGCAGAGACAATTACCTCAGCTGCCGACCAAGATGCAAATATTATTTTTGGAGCGACAATAGACCCAGATCTTGATGGCGAAATAATCGTTACTGTAGTTGCGACCGGTTTTGACGCTGCGTATTTTTCAAAAAGAGCCCAAGACGAAGCAGGTATTGTAAAGAAGTTTGATATAGATGATTACGATGATTCACCTAAAACTAAAATAGCCGATGATGCAATGAATGATATCGATATGGATCTTGATAGTAAGGAAAAAGGTGATGATTTTTCTACAGATACACCTATGCCTAATATCTGGTCTCTTGAAGGAAAAGAAACTGACTCTAACCTTGAAGACAAAAAAATGAGTGATGAATCTAGTAGCGAAAACAAGCCGGCAGTCTTTTCGAACGATGATGACGATGAGCTTGAGAAACCTTCTTTCTTGCGAAGACTCAAGACTAAGCGCAACAAAACCAAAGACGAAAAAGACGAAAAAGACGAAAAAAACAATAACTAACAACTGCTTATCTATAATTTAAAACAGTGGTTAATTCTAAGTAAATAATACAGCGCAATTTTCTTGTAAAACGCTACACTTAGGGCTAATATAGAACATAGATACGCTATATATGGAATTAAATATATAACGGTGGTACGTTGAAATGAATAAATAATTTGGTCTAATTGATCAGAAAGGGTATGCATATGAAATGCAGCCAGTGTCATAAGGTTGATACAAAAGTTATCGAATCCAGGGACGTGGCTGATGGCGAAGCGATCCGCAGACGCCGTGCTTGCCTAAACTGTGAACATAGATTTACGACTTACGAACGCGTAGAGCGACCCCAACTTATCGTAGTAAAGAACGATGGAACAAGGGAGCTTTTCAATAGAGAAAAGCTACTGGCAGGACTGTATAGAGCGTCTGAAAAGACAAAAATTACAGGACTACAACTAGAGTCACTCGTTGCGAACGTTGAGCAAGAAATCTATGCCTGCGGAGAGCAGGAGGTTACATCAGCAAAGATTGGTGATTTGGTTATGAAAGAACTCGCCATTCTAGACGAAGTAGCTTATGTACGGTTTGCAAGCGTGTATCGGCGATTTAAAGACATTGCTGGCTTTGAAAAGGAATTGTTACAGATTCGAAAACGCAAAGCTGAACCGGTCAAGACAGTATAGTCTTGACCGTTCCCCCCGAACCTTAAGTCAACTTAAAGTTCGAGGGGAGCGAGCATAGAACGTCTTTGTTTGAGAGCAGACGTTCGTCACGAAAAGCTACGTGCCAAACAAAAAATTAAATCTAATAATTAACAAAGTGAGGGTATTATGGGACAAACAACAATCCTGGGCCGCAGGCGCTTCTTTACGGCCCCTAAAGAAAAAGGCTACGATAAGTTATCGTGGAAGAAAACGGATTCAATTCTGAAGAATCCAATGACGGGTGAGATTGTGTTTGAACAGAAAAACGTTGAATTTCCAGAGGGCTGGTCTCTTAACGCAATTAATATTGTTTCGCAGAAGTATTTTGCAGGATCGCCGGGCACAAAGGGGCGAGAAGGTTCTCTAAAAGACCTTATTAATCGTGTTGTTGATACGGTTGCGCGTCACGGACTTCAAGAAGGTTATTTTGAGGACGAAAATGAGGCTGATGATTACGCACAAGAGCTAAAATATATTCTCTCAACCCAGCGCGCTTCTTTTAATTCCCCGGTGTGGTTTAACATTGGTGCAGCTGATCGCGCACAACAAGCAAGTGCATGTTTCATCCTAGCCGTAGAGGATACTATGCCAGCAATTCTTAACTGGTACCGAGAAGAAGGAATGATTTTCAAGGGTGGCTCAGGGTCAGGCATAAACATTAGTCCTATTCGATCAAGCCAAGAAAGCCTTGGTAAAAGCTCTGGTAAAGCATCGGGACCGTTAAGCTTTATGCGCGGCGCCGACAGTTCGGCCGGTGCAATTAAAAGTGGCGGTAAAACCCGCCGTGCCGCAAAAATGGTTATTTTGAACGCCGATCATCCAGACGTTGAAGAATTTATCTGGTGTAAGGCAATCGAAGAGCGTAAAGCGCGAGATCTTCAAACGCTTGGGTGGGACATGAGCCTAGATGGCAAAGATATTCACTCTGTGCAATATCAGAATGCCAACAACTCTGTTCGCGTAACAGATGAATTTATGAAGGCTGTCGAAAATGACGACGACTGGGACTTAAAGGCCGTTAAAGACGGTAGAACGGTAAAGACAATAAAAGCCCGAGATTTGTTTACTCAAATATCAAAGTCTGCCTGGGAGTGCGCCGATCCAGGGATGCAGTTCGACACTACTATTAATAAGTGGCACACTGCGCCCAACGCTGGTCGTATCAACGGAAGCAACCCGTGTAGCGAATACATGCACCTCGATAATTCGGCGTGTAACCTTGCATCACTCAATCTATTGAAGTTCTTAAATGACGACGGTAGTTTTGATATTGAAGCATTTAAACATACAACCGAATTAATATTTACAGCACAAGAGATATTAGTTGGGTATAGTGAATATCCAACTGAGGGAATAGGCAAAACCGCTAAAGCATATCGAGAACTTGGAATTGGCTATGCGAATCTTGGTGCATTACTTATGGCCAAGGGTCTTCCGTATGATTCTGACGAAGGCCGTGCAATAGCCGCTTCTATTACAGCGTTACTCACTGGTCACTCTTATGCAACCAGTGCAAAAATTGCTAATCGTGTTGGTCCGTTTGCAGGATTCCACAAAGATAGTGAAGGCATGTTAAACGTTCTTAAGATGCATAGAGCAGAAGTATCAAATATCGATGCAAGTTTAGTCCCAGAGGAACTACTAAGTGCTGCAGCCAGTGCATGGGATGAAGCCGTCGAGCTTGGAAGCCTGTACGGTGTTAGAAACTCTCAGGCAAGTGTTCTTGCTCCAACCGGAACAATTGGACTAATGATGGATTGCGACACAACAGGAATAGAGCCTGACCTTGGACTAGTGAAAGTCAAAAAGCTTGTTGGTGGCGGAACGATGCATATCGTAAACCAAACAGTGCCGCGTGCACTTGAACAGCTTGGTTACAGCGACAAGCAATCAAAAGAAATAATTGCATATATTGATGTAGAAAAAACAATTCTTGGTGCGCCGCACCTAAAGAAAGAACACGAGGCAGTGTTTTCATGTTCAATGGGAGACAACTCTATTCATTATCGTGGTCACGTCAAGATGATGGGTGCGGTCCAGCCGTTTCTTTCCGGTGCTATTAGTAAAACAGTCAACATGCCAGAAGAGGCAACAATTGAAGACGTCGAGCAGTTACATATGGAATCATGGAAGCTTGGACTTAAGGCAGTAGCAATTTATCGCGATAACTGTAAAGTTGCTCAACCTCTTTCTATGGCTAAGAAAGAAGGCACTGATAAAAAAGTGATCGAAACTGGCGCTAAGCTTACAGATGACGAGAAGGTCGTACTCAAGGGAGCAGTGCGAACTCGACTACCAAAGGTGCGGACAGCTAAGACATTCTCATTCCAGGTTGCTTCAACACACGGTTACATGACTGTTGGTGAATACGAAGATGGTAAGCCAGGTGAAATATTTGTAAACGTTAATAAGCAGGGTTCAACCATGCGCGGTATCCTGGATGCATTTGCAATCAGCGTGAGTCACGGTCTGCAGTTTGGCGTACCACTCAAAGACTACGTCCGTTCAATGATTAACACATCATTTGCTCCAGCTGGTATTACTGACGATCCAGAAGTACGGACTGCCTCATCAATCGTTGACTATCTAGCAAAACGCCTTGCACTAACTTACCTGTCCTTTGACGATCGACTAGAACTTGGATTGGCAAGCATAGACGATATGCCAGATGCTCAAACAAGCCTTTTAACCGAAGATGTTGTAGCGGATGAAGAATCAACCGAAGAAGTTGTAACTAGGGTTGTAGAGGCTTCCGTGCCAAAACCAAAAGAGCAAACATCCTCAGGCAAAGTAGAAGAAGCACCAATGTGTTTCAGTTGCGGCAATCAGACGCAACGTTCTGGCAGCTGTTATGTCTGCACCTCCTGTGGTTCTACCACTGGCTGCAGCTAAGTTAGAAATTAGCAAACAGAAACTAGGAATTAGTATGGTTGAATCAAAACACTAGTCCCTAGTCCCTAATTTCTATATACTAATGAATATGAAAGTTATCATGCTTTATCATCCTGTCTCTGAGCATGCTCGTAGAGTAGAAGAATTTGCCAAGGATTTTGAACGCATACATCATCACGATATAGAACTGATAAGTTTAGAGACGCCAGAGGGCGCAAACTTAGCAAAAGTCTATGACATCGTGCAATATCCTGGAATTGTCATTACGCAGGACGATGGAGCGCACATGAAGCAGTGGGAGGGTGACACTCTTCCACTTATGACTGAAGTTGCTGCGCATATTCAGTAGTTCGAAGGTAAAATACGCTATTTGTTGGTAAAGTATCAGTGAGATAGAAAATTTTATTCTGAGCAAAGGGTGTCAGAAGACGCAGGGAGTGAAGAATAGTATTTTTTAGCCACTGAGGCTTAGCAAGAAATGTGGATTTTGCTTTTGAGCTACTGAGGAGTAGTGTTACAATTTAACTGTTAACAACGAGTAAATCCGTTATAAGCAGCTATCAACTGCAAGGAGTGAGAAGAACATCCGGCGATTGACGGATTAGTAGAACTCATCGGAGTGAAGTGGCCGTTATCACTGTAATCAAGTCCATTTGGAAAATGTAGGATGGAACCTCTGGCAGCTGCCGGATCCTACAAAATCTAAGGGATTTTTTTATTTAAAGGAGAAATAATGGGAAAGAAGTTCCAAAAAAACACCAGAAGGCGAGCTCTTGAGTACGAGAAAGACATCCTTTCCTATTGGAAAAAAAATAACATATTCGAAAAATCTATTCAACAAAGAGATGAAAATAATAGTTTTGTATTTTATGATGGCCCTCCGTTCATCACGGGCGTTCCTCATCACGGGACACTACTTACAAGTATTGTCAAAGACACTATTCCTCGTTATCAGACAATGAAGGGGAAGCGAGTTGAACGTGTCTGGGGCTGGGATTGCCATGGACTCCCAGCAGAGGTATTTACTGAAAAAAAGCTTGGAATTAAAGATAAAAGAGATATAGGAACTAAAATATCTCTCGAAAAGTACATTACGACTTGCCGGGACAATATGGTTCAGACTGGTGATCTATGGGAAAGTATCATTGATAGAATTGGACGATGGGTAGACTTTAAGGGCGCTTATAAAACTATGGACAAAGAGTTTATGGAGTCTGTATGGTGGGCTTTCAAGGAGTTGTACGACAAAGGGAAGATTTACGAGGGCGAAAAGGTCCTTATGTATTGCACGCGCGACGCGACCCCAATATCAAAAGCCGAAGTAGCCATGGACAACAGCTATCAGGACGTAACCGATCCAAGTGTCTACGTAAAGTTCAAACTTAAAGAAGAAGATAAATACTTGCTTGCTTGGACAACTACGCCATGGACTCTACCTAGCAACTCAGCAATCGCTATAAACAAGGATATTATGTATGCAGAAATCAAGGTTGCTAACGAAGTGTTTATTTTAGCAAACGAACTAGTTGAACACGTACTAACCGATGAAAAGCACAACGTTATTGACTACAAGGTCTTAAGAACATTTAATGGTGGTGAGCTTGTTGGTAAAGAGTATGATCCACTTTTTAAGCCTGAAGACGTACTAAAAAACAACGATAATGCATTTAAAGTATGGCATGCAGATTTTGTTAATGATGAAAATGGTACTGGTATTGCGCATGAATCTCCTGCCTATGGAGAAGAAGATTATGACTTGAGCAGAGAGAATAAGATTCCTTGGATAATGAGTACAGATGAAAACGGAATCTTTACAATTGGTGACTGGTCTGGCGAAAATATTTGGGATGTTAATAAGCGTATTGCTAAAGAGCTCAAAGAAAAAGATGTAGTTTGGAAGATAGACTACATTCAGCATGAGTATCCACATTGTCACAGATGTGGAACAAAACTTATGTACCGGGCTCACCCAAGTTGGTTCATGGATATTGACGGTCAGCGTGATGTTATGCTCGAGGCAAACGAATCAGTAAACTGGTTTCCTGAGCACATCAAACATGGTCGTTCAGAAAAAACAATAGAGACTGCGCCAGATTGGAATTTAAGCCGTGATCGTTTTTGGGCAACTGCAATGCCAGTTTGGAAAGCAAAGGACTCAGACGGGAAAGAATGCATAAAGGTAGTTGGTAGCTATGCTGAGCTGAAGGAACTTTCCGGGGTAGAGCTGGATGATTATCATCGTCCTTGGGTCGACGATGTAACTTTTGAGATAGACGGACTTACCTATAGTCGAATAGAGAAGGTGATGGATTGCTGGTTCGAAAGTGGCTCTATGCCTTTTGCGCAATTTCATTACCCATTCGAGAATAAAGAAAAATTTGAAAAGAACTTTCCTGGTGATTTTATCGTTGAGTATGTGCCACAGGTCAGAGCATGGTTTTACTATATGAATGCAGTAAATGTTGGACTATTTGGGAAAAGTGCATTTAAGACTGCCCTGGTACACGGCACTATAGCTGGTGAAGATGGGCGCAAAATGAGTAAAAGCTTTGGGAACTATACGGACCCAAATGAACTTATGGATAAGTACAGTTCAGATTCGTTGCGATTTTTACTACTTTCTTCTCCACTTCTCTCTGGTGAGGACTACGCGATGAACGATAAAGATGTTGCCGATGTAGCCCGAAAGCTGAGCATGGTCTGGAATATGTATGATTTCTTTACACTCTATGCAGATGTCGATAAATGGGAGTGGGATCCGTCGAGTGCCGGTCCGGGCGGCCAAGTGGAGGATCCAAGCGATTATTTGGTTAATGAGCTCGACAAATGGATTGTTTCACGAATTAATCAACTCGCTATAGAAGTTGGTGTGGCCATGGATGAGTACGATTTACCAAATGCAACTAAGCCTATTTTGCCCTTTATTGATGATGCAAGTAATTGGTATGTGCGTAGAAGTAGAAAGCGCTTTTGGAAGAGCGAGGACGATACAGATAAGCAACAAGCCTACAGAACACTGCACTACGTTTTGGTTCGGCTGAGTTATGTTTTGGCGCCGTTTACGCCTTTTTTGAGCGAAGAACTTTACCGTCAATTAACGGATGGGGAATCCGTCCATCTGAACGATTGGCCAAAAATTGGCTCTGTGGACTCTAAAATAGTTGCCGACATGGAAAAATTACGAGAGTTTGTAAACATCGGACTTAGTTTGCGTTCAAAAAATCAGATTAAGGTTAGGCAACCACTTCAAAGTGTGACTGTACCGGAAATAGGCGATTCGATTGATTTTAAAGAAATTCTAAAAGAAGAGCTAAATGTAAAGGAAGTGATTTTGGGTTCTGAGGTTAGTATTAATACAAATATCACGCCCAAACTACGATCAGAGGGTATTTGCAGAGAAGTAATCAGGCATGTTCAAAGTACACGAAAACAGGCAGATTTAGAGGTGGACGATCGTATTGAATTACTAATCGAGTCTGAAAGCCCTGAAATTTCAGAAGCAATAAAGGAATATATTGAGCTCATAAAAAACGAAACACTAACAGATGTGTTTGGCGAAGTAAACTCAAATAGTCATGAGCAAATAGTAAAAATTGAAGGACTAGAGGTTAAAATAAAACTCAACAAAGCCCCATAATTTTTACAAGGGTGTTTACAGGGGCCGCTATCTCTGATAGAATCATTCGGTAACTAATTTCTAAGTAGACTAAGTGAGAGATTAAAGATTTATGAAAAAAGCAGTCATTACTACAGGCGGAAAACAGTATGTTGTCTCTGAAGGGGATGAGATTTCTGTTGAGCTATTGAAAGACGATAAAAAGAAAATAACATTTGAAGCGTTATTGATTATTGACGACACGGGTAAGGTTAATGTCGGCGCACCCGTTATAAAGGGATCAAAAGTTGAAGCTGAAGTTATTAAAGCAGATGAACAACAAGACAAAGTCACTTCCATTCGCTACAAAGCTAAAAAGCGCGTTAGAACAGTCAAGGGTCATCGTCAGAGGCTTGCAACCATCAAGATATCGAACATAATCTAGTTTTCAACGTATAGTCTGTGGATAACTAGTGGGTAAATAAGTTCCCAATAAATTATTGTTGTAAATAAATAATTATATATAAAACAATATTAAAAGTTCTAGGATAATAAATATACATATTAAAACAGATTAAATAATCTTAAATGTTGTTATTAGCACAACGAATATTGGTTTAATCTTACGTTTTTTACACATTTTTTTCTATAACAAAATGAGTAAATTATCTATTCAATACTCCTTGAGGTAATTCGTCTTATGCAGGATAATTATTAGTAGATTTCAGTCAAAATAAAAACAAAAACAAAAAGCGGACAGAAATCAAAGCACAGTTTAGGATCATCTATCACGCCATGAGTCGTCGCGAACTCCGCATGGTAGTAACTCTATTCGGTGTAATTACAAAAACAAATGTTAAAACAAAAACACACAACCAGATTCGGTATTGCTCGCTATAGGCGCGAACTGACTCTGTTTGTGTGTTTTTTCTTGTTCGCTTTAACCCTGTTTACATATACGCGCGTGCCCATACCCGGTCTAAACCCTCAAA